>NZ_JAMAWB010000019.1:0-135532 GCF_023713585.1 Paenibacillus sp. MER TA 81-3 | reverse complement strand
GGTCACAGAGGAAGAACTTTCACATGCAATAGAATTGATTAATAATCGACCAAGAAAATGTCTTGGGTGGAAAACGGCGTACGAATCATTCGTGAGTGAACTGTCGCACTTGGCTTGACAATCCGTCTCGTAAAAAAAAAGATGCAGCCTTGGATGGCTGCGTCTTCTTCGATAGGCTTAAGCATTCGGAGCTGGGGAAGTCGAAAGAGTAACCTTTTTTTTCTTGTTGTTCCAATCAATTCGAATATCGTATAAATTGCAGAATTCACGCAATGGAATCATGACTTCGTTCCCTTTCATACTCGGAAGCTTCTTCGTAAAGCGGACTTCCTTGCCGTCGACCGTAACGTTCAGGGGAACTTTCGGGTTCTTGCCGACGTCTTTTCCGTTTCCTTGTTCTTTAAGCAGCTTAATCAAGTCCTCCGGCGATTGCTTGCTGTTCCCTGCGTCGAACCGGAATGCATTTTTGTCTTTTCGCGTCGTCATCCCTTTCTTGATCGTGAAGGAGAGCTCGATCTTAAGCGAATTCATGACCCCGATCACATCCTTATTGAAAGCCCCGTAAGGAAAGGCGATGATGCCCTGCGTGTTGCCGAGCTCTTGGTGCAATCGCTTCTCAGCTGTCGCTAAATCGCCCGTAATGCGCCCGATGTACTCTTCATCGTTCTCCACCCGCTGTTTATCTTTCAAATAAAGATGACGGGTCAGCATTGGCTTCGTTTTCCCCCCAGCGTCGATGGGACCGTATTTATGGGAATTGTACGTATGGCTGTAGAAGCTCATGCCTTCTTTTTTCATTTCCCGCATCTGGTCCCATGTCAATTTCGGGCGTCCTTCGCGGTTATCGATGAAGGACACGATGACAAAATTTGTAGCGGTGTAGTTGTATTTTTTCAAAATAGGAAAGGCGTGGGTATAAAAGCTCTCATACCCATCGTCGAACGTAAGCAAGATGGCGTTATCCGGAATCGCTGCCCCTTTCGTCATGAAGTTGACATAGTCGTCCATGGTGATGATGTTGAAGCCGTTCGTCTTGAATAGCTCCATCTGGCGCTCGAATTGCTGCACGGGCAGCATGTGGGGCTTTTCCGGCTTATCGACAATATCGTGATACATGAGCACTGCAACCTGATCCGAATAATAGGTTGCAGTTGAAGTGGAAGCGACCGGACTGGCGGCAGCTACGCTCATGCCAAGCGTGTTCTTAATGAACGAAGCCGAGGCCATCAATTGTCCGCTATCCATCGTAACGGCCGTGGAATCATTTATTTCTTTTCCATCCACCACAACAGAGATGGCTTGGACGGTATTGTTCTGCATACAACCGGTTAGCAGATACAATAACGGCAGACATAGAAGCATAACTTTGAATGAATGGGGAAGTTGAACCTTCATGGATGAATCCTCCTATAGTGTTTCTTCTATATAGGAGTGTAAAAGGAGGATCTTAACGAATCTGTACCTCATTCCTTAACGAATGCTTATTATTAGCGAAATAAAAATGGTTTTTGTTAAGGAATTGTTAATGGATCGACAGTAAAAAACTCCGAATCCGCGCTAAGGCGGACCGGAGTTATGTAATCCCTTATTCCAACTTGTAGCCGATGCCCCATACCGTCTTGATGTATTTCGGGTTTTGGCCGTCCTCTTCGATTTTTTCACGGAGCTTGCGAATGTGAACCATGACGGTATTCTTCGATTCCATGAAGGGTTCGTTCCACACTTCTTGATAAATTTTCTCCATGCTCATTACGATGCCGTGATTTTTCGCCAACAGCTTCAGAATGGCGAACTCGCGCGGCGTCAGCTTCACAGGTGTGCCATCCACAGTTACGGTGTGGGTGGCAATATTGATGGCCAAGCCGTCAATTTGAATCTCGTTCACATTTGGGAGACGTATTGGATTGAACTGATTATACCTGCGCAGCTGGGATTTCACCCGCGCCATTAGGACGAGCGGATTGAACGGCTTCGTTACATAATCGTCTGCTCCGATGCTGAGTCCTGTGATCTTATCGATGTCCCGGCTTTTAGAAGACAGCATAATAATGGGGGTGGTATTTTTCTCCCGTATTTTTTTACATGTCTGAAAGCCATCCATTTGCGGCATCATGACGTCCAAAATAATGAGATCGATCGGATGTCTTTGAAGCAGCTCCAATGCGGCTAATCCGCTGCTCGCTTTCAGCAGCTCGTACCCCTCGTTCTTCAAATAGATCTCGATCAGCTCCACCATTTCATTTTCATCGTCTACCAACAATATGGTCTCTTTAGACATCGGACAAGCTCCTTTACAGCATCTATTCCCTCACTATTAGCAAGTGTAGAAGGAAGAACTTAATAAATCCGTGCCTAAAACCTTAAAGATAGCTTATCATTTGCGAAATAAATCCAACTTTCGTTAAGAAATTGTTAATAATTGTCGCAGCAAAAACTCCGGCGCCGCCATACCGCAGGCCGGAGTTATGTAATCCCTGGAAGGGGGATCGGAATGAGTTGAATCTCATTGATTTCAATGTCCCGTTAATGATTGCTTGCGGCGACCGTAATAGGCCGCTGCGGCTTCCGCGCGGGAATATTCCCGAACAGGAGCCAGGAGTGGGGCAGAATCTGGACGGCCAGGGCAACGATAATCCAAGAGCACACGAGCGCAAACAGGAAGCCTCCTGCGTACCACAGATGATGGAGTTGCGATATGGAAGTGTGCGGCGGAAACATTCGGTACACGAGCAGAAAGAACGGATGGATGAGATAGATACCGAACGAGAGCTCTCCGAGCCGCTTCATCCATCGATTAAGCCAGGACCATCCATGCCGGTGGAGCATATGCGCAATTTGAAAAGCGATTAAGGCAAAAGCATACGTATGCACATTCCATAACAGCTCATACAAGAGCGAATTATACTGAATGCCGTTCAGGCGGGTGTTATGCCACACATAGACATGGCCTAGACCGGCAGCCAATCCGATAGACCACAACGCTATCCAGGACGCGATGCGGCCGGCATTCGCATTCTCCCTGCTAACGTTGAGCCAAGCTTTCAGCTTCGGATAGTAGATTCCGATGCAAGCGCCCAGCAGGAAGTAAGACATGTAGGAGAGCGACCAGCTTCCCTTATTGGGCACTTGGAGAAAGTATTTGTTCAGCAGGATGAACGTCCACTGCAGGGCCAACCCAAGCGGGACACTCCATTTGGCGATGATTGGCTTGCGTTGGAACAGCCACAGGAACAGTGGAAACAGCAGATAGAACTGGATGCTGATAAAGACAAAATACAAATGCGTATATGCTTTTCCCGTCGCCAGCTGCATGATGAACTTCATAACCGTTTCTTCCAGGGAACGGTCGCGATAATGAATAACGTGCAGCAAAACGAAATAAAACACGGAAAATAGACAATACGGAACGATAATGTATTTTAGTCTTTTTTTGTAGAAATTGACGATAAGCCGTTTGTCCAATGGACGCGAAGCATAATTGTAGAACAGAACAAAGCTGCTCAAAAACAGAAATGTAGGCGTTCCTATTTTTGTGAAAATGTTAAAGAAATTGTAAAGGATATAATAATTAGAATCCTTCATGGCAAGCGTTGCGAACGATGTTGAGTGCACGGACAGAACCCCGAGAATCGCCATGGCTCGAACGAGCTGAACTTCGGACAGCTTTTCTCTCACAGACTTCACTACTCCCTCTTTGTTTTCTATTTAGCGAAGTATAAGGGAGGGATCTTAACGATTCCGCACAGCATTTCTTAGCATTTGCTTATCAAATCATTAAAACATTACTAATGATTCCGGCTTGTCGGAGGTCAGCGGCGGGAAAATGAAGTGAGGGTGTGTGCCATGTCTCGAGCATGGGGGATAAAAAAGAGCTCACGCCCTTGAAGGTGAATCAATCACCTTCAAACAGCGTGAGCTCTGGGAAGAGGGAACCTCGTTTCGAACGTTGTCTGTCGTTCGTCGCTATATACGGATATTTTACCGCCATGCACCTCGATAATGCTTTTCGTAATCGCGAGGCCGAGACCAGTGCCGCCCGTTTCCTTCGAGCGGGATTGTTCCACCCGGTAGAAGCGGTCAAATATGAATGGCAGGTCTCTCTCCGAAATCGGCTCTCCGTAATTTGTAATTTTGACGAACGTCTCATCCCTTTCTTCGCCGATAAAAATGTCGATGTATTTGCTTTTATTGCCATATTTTATTGCATTAGATATCAGATTCTCGTAGGCGCGAACGAGTCTGTCTCCGTCGGCGGCGATCTTAAAAGGCTGATCCGCTGCATGAATGCGGCAGGTCATCTCTGCGCGTTCCAAGCTGGGCACGAACTCTTCGATTAACTGCCTGATGAAGCCGTCCATGTCCAATTCGGCAATTTCAAGCGGAAAGCCGTTATTGATGCGTGTATACTCGAACAGATCGTCTATCAAATTTTTCAAGCTCAACGCTTTCTCGTAAGCGATGTTGACGTAATAGCGCAGCTCGATCTCATCCTTATAGCGATCGTTTTCAATGAGCTCCAAGAAGCCGAGGATGGAGGTTAGCGGCGTCCGTAAATCGTGCGATACGCCCGTAATGAGATCGTTTTTAGTCTTTTCGGCATTTCGTTCCTCTTGGATGGAATGGCTCAACTGCGCGCTCATTTGATTAATGCTGTCCGCCACCAAGCCCAGGTCGTTGGAGGGCTTGACCGGTATGACATGCTCGAACTGTCCCTTCGCTATTTCTTGCAGGCCGAACGTAATCTCCTGCAAATAGCTATTCAACTCCTCTGCCATCACATTCACATGGCCGGCGATCATTCCGAGCTCATCCGATGATTTGATCGGAATGGTGTAATCGAAATGTCCGTTGGAAATTTCCTTCAAGCCTTGGTTGATTTGTTCGAGATAACCGATAATGGTGCGGCTCAGCAAAAAATAGAGAACAAAGAACAATGCGATGCCGGTCACGATGAGGACCGGGGTTGAGCCGATATTGTTCACGACCCACTTAATCGGAATGTTGTAAGGCCTGAAAGCAAGTATATACGTAGACAACAAGCGGCCAAGCAATAGAAAGAGCGCCGTGCCGGCCAGACTTGCGACGAACACAAGCAGGAACTTCCACCGGACCGTATAAATCAGTTTGTTTTTTTCCATCCCCGCATCTCCCTGTTCAGAAGTTGTTCAAATAGTCCCCTTTTGATCAAGTGCTATTAAGAATCCATCTTATAGCCGATGCCCCATACCGTCTTAATATATTTCGGGCTCTGGTTGTCCTTTTCGATTTTTTCACGGATTTTACGAATATGGACCATGACCGTATTTTTCGATTCCATGAACGGTTCGTTCCATACTTCCTGATAAATTTTTTCCATGCTGAGCACGATGCCGCGGTTCATTGCCAGTAGCCTCAGGATGGAGAATTCTCGCGGCGTCAGCTTCACGGGGATATCGTCCACCGTTACGGAATGGGTGGCGATATTGATAACCAGGTCGTCGATTTGAATCTCGTTCTCGTTCGGGAGACGTCTGGTGTTGAATTGCTTGTACCTGCGCAGCTGGGATTTCACCCGCGCCATCAGGACGAGCGGGTTGAACGGCTTCGCCACATAGTCATCCGCTCCGATGCTGAGTCCCGCGATCTTATCGATGTCTTGGCTTTTGGCGGACAACATAATGATCGGGATGGTGTTTTGCTCACGTATTTTCATGCATGCCTGAATGCCGTCCATGTGCGGCATCATGACGTCCAAAATAATCAAATCGACCGAATGGTTCTGCAGCAGCTCCAGAGCCACCAATCCGTTGCTAGCTTTCAAGAGTTGATACCCCTCGTTTTTTAAATAAATTTCGATGAGTTCTGCAATTTCTTTCTCGTCGTCTACCAATAATATCGTCTCTCTAGTCATCGGACAGACTCCTTTTCGATATGCTGCAATTTTCCTTATCGGGTAAACGCGCGACAAGACGCCCCTTGTCACAGGAAGCGTCTTGACATATCGTTCATCCGATTCTTCTTGTAATCAATGACTTATTCCTTCGCATCCGGCATAGGCAAAAATACCATATGGATCGGCAGATTGCTGCCAGAGGCGAGAACGAATGAAATTTGGACCGTTTCTTCCTTGTTGCCGGTGCGGTACAGCACGCCGGCTTCTTCCGGATTGATCAAGATGCTTTCTTCCGTCATATTGACCACCTTGCCGTTAACCAGAAAGGCTCCGGCATAGTGTCCGCCGCGCGCATTCAAGGCAATGACGGTCCGGGGGGCAACTTTGATTTGCGTGCTGTAGAGCACGCCCGTATTGCCGATATTTCGTTCCTCGTTCCCTGTGATACGGTCTTCACCGACCACGAATTCATCGTTGTTATCATCCCCGATGATAATTCGCTGCGGCTTTTCCCCAATCGTGCCGCTGATTTCGAGCGACCGGTTGCCTTGCGGGAACGTCCCCCGCACATGCCTGCCGTCCCGTTCCAAGTAGCTCAGCTGCGGAAGGGAGGTGATAGGTTCCTTATCTGGATCGAGTATGACAACGGAAAATTCGATCTCCTGATCGGTATGAAACTCCGAATAGGACGTCATGGTCAAACCCGGCTTGAGGGTCACCTTGCTAATATCGGGCAGCACGATGGCCGTCTCGCCTGCCGGCACCTTGAATGAGTTCACGGGCTCGGAAATGGTCAAGGATTCGAGAAATCGCGATACGGCTGTTTTGCCGCTGGTAGAAACATATTTCGTCGGTCCGCCCATCCCGAACGATTTCAGGGTGACGTTCGCTTCATCTGTGCCGTGGTTCGTCGCCAGCAAGTACACCGACAATTCCTTCTGCGAACGGTTCTGATTGTGAATGTTAATCCGGAAATCGCCGGTCAGCTTATCCTGATAGCCGATGCCTTCCTCTCCGTACAGATGCTCAGGGCTGTTGCTGCGCACGAACGTCATCGGGTTGGATATGGCGTTGTAAGTAACCTGCTCATAGCCCAGCACATCATAGTTTTGCACGGCGATTTTGCTTCCCGGCGGTGTGAAGAGCAGTCCGTGCTCTTCAGGCGAGTACAAGATTTCATCCGTTACCGATACCGTCTTGGTGACCGAATGAGTTAAGCCGTGCTTGTTCTCTACCTCCAGCGTAATCTGGTGTTCGCCCGTCTCGAAAAATGCGGGTGCTTTGCCAGTCCACGTTCTCTTCACAATCTCGCTGTTCTCGTCATGACTGCGATCTTCGTAACGAATGTTCTCGCCCATCCGGTAGATGGTCTTATCCGTGAGGAAATCGGCCACAGGCGCGGAATGGCTCTCAGGGCCTGTATTCCAGGACAAGGTGTAGCTCGTTCCGGATGCGCTCAGCTTGCTGTCCGTCAGATTGGCCCATGTGCGCAGCGGAACCATCAGGCTGCCCTTCTGAGCGTATATAATGCCCGCCGAAGTGACGGCAGAGCCGTTGACATCGATGTTCTTCGTATCCGGTGTGAAGCGGAGAGTCACGCTGTCTTTCATGGCTATTGTCTCTTTTGTCTCTGCATTGTAGGAGAGCGAGAAGCCGTACAACTGCGCGATGCTCTTCAGAGGGACATAGGCTCTGTCCCCTTTTTGGGTAACTGGCTGATCGGCTTTGAGCGTCTGGCCATTGTAGTTCATGCTGCTGCTATTTTCCGTTAAGTTGAGACTGTGGCTGGAACTGCCTGCTGCGCTCGTGGTCTGTCCGAAGGCAAATAGCTGCCAGGACAGCACCGTACCTATCGCGATTACTTTAAAGCTTTTTGAGATGTATGCATTCATGCTTCCACTCCTTCATTATAGTTGATCTAGAATTTTTAACATATGCACGCGTGAATATATATTTAACGCTTTTTTGTCGGAAAAGTTTCGCACTGAAGTCGAATGCTGGAATAAGAGGGGATGCGAGGAGGTGTGGAGTGTCGCGGTTCATAGGCAAAAAAAATATTTACAAAATTTTAATCATTGAGCTCCATAAAGTGAAAAACAGGTTGACTGACGGGGTCAAAAAAACGAGCTTTGTGCCGGATGCGAGCAGATGGAGTCAAAGCAGCCTGTGGACTGCTTTGACATCGATGCCTTGTGGCCATGAACCCGTCCCGGGACATTAACCCCAATCATTACCACGTCTCGGCGCACAAAATAAAGAAAAATTTTCACGGGGTTGCGGTTCATTACAACGTCATATCGTTGAGCTTCTTACGGCCGTTATCTGAAAATCGGAATCCCATTCATATTTTTCATGATAGATGCGGTTCACTTCTGTGGCCAAGCGGTCCCAGTTGTCATTCGGATATTGCTGTATCATCCGGTACAAGCGGAGGAACCGGTCCTTGGGCAGCCGATGTGCGTAACGCCGCACCAATCCGGGATAAGACTGCACGTAACGCTTCATGCGCACGGCCGCACCGGCAGCTCCGGTGAGAATGTCTTGCCCGTTATCGAGTCCGAGAATTTCAACTTCATGATTGATGACATATTGGAACGTTTTGTCTTTGATCAAATCACGTTTGATTTTGGATATTTCGCCGATGTAATCGGCCAGCAGCGGATCATACTGGCTAATCAGCAACGGCTCCAGCACCAAGTCCATATCTTTGCGAAGCGCGAAAAAATGGAGCAGCGCAACCTGCTGCAGCCGAATGGTGTCATTATGAAGCAGCGTGCCGAGCTCGCGCAGCAGCTCATAGGTTAATTGCTTGTCTGTATCCCAGTTGGCAAAGGCGGATTCCCAGTCGCGGTACACATCCTGCCCGATTCGTTCCCGCTCGCGCTTCAGCAGCTTATCGAGCGCCCGGTTGACTTCGAACGGTCTCATTCGCTGTTGCATGAACCAGAGGAGCGATATAAGCAGAAGTCCAGCGGCTCCACAGAGCGCCATCTGCAAGGGGCCATCGCTCAGCAGCACGCCTGCAAGCGCAAAGAGCGCGGAGATGAACAGCCGTGCGCAATCCGCACGCTTCACTTCCTTCGCCGCCTGCCGTTCAACGGGGATGATGGAGGATTTCCCGCAGGATGGGCACTCCTCCTCGGATAATACCGTAAAGGTTTGACAATGTTTGCAAACCCTTAACTTTTGATAGGCGTATCTCGTTGTATGATAGGGTCTAAAAAATACAGGTATCTTTTTCATCATGATTGTCCGCTTTCGCCATTTAGTATAGTTAACAGGGTGTGGTCGATATCAGCATGAGAGGGCGTCGATTTGCGGCGAACCCAATAAAGTATTGATTTGACGGCGACAAATAGAAACAAAATGCCTATACATCCGTATGCTAACATATGAAAATCCTTCCTTTTGCTTAGATATATAAGATGAAGCGGGAGGGATATGTGATTTTTACCCCATTTGCTGTCTGTGTTGAGTGATATTGAATAACGGTGCGGAAAAATTCACGCTTTGCACACGCACTTATAGTCACTGATTATATCATAACGGGTGATTCGTGGTAGAATTAGTAAATAAATTGTCATATCAGGCAGACTTATGACGGGAAAGGAAATTGTTTATTCAGGAAATCTTCATATAATATTAAGAATTATGAGGTATAAACATATAGTACCAATCCGCCTATTAAGACTTTATACCTAATGGCTGAAAAGCTATTTTTTAAATCTGTACTATGCTATTCATTAAACATTTTTTCATAAAGGAGTACAACTATGCTTCGTAGAAATCATTTCGCCTTTACAATGTTGTTGACTCTATCCATATTACTGCTGCCGTTTATAGGGCAACTTCCCGCAGCGCATGCCGCTCAGCAATCTTCCAAAATCGACTCTGTCCTCGTGGTGGACGTGAGCAACTCGATGGACACAAGCGATAAGGACAAGATCGGCAATGAAGCGATGAAGATGTTCATCGATATGTTGTCTGCCGCGGGCGACAAAGTCGGGATCGTCGCTTATACCGATAAAATCGAACGCGAGAAAGCCTTGCTGGAAATTCAATCCGATGCGGATAAGCAGGATTTGAAGCAGTTTATTGATCAGTTGAACCGCGGGCCTTATACGGACATTGCCGTAGGCGTGAAGGAAGCTGTCAAGGTGCTCCAGCACGGCGCCGATCCGGCGCATGAACCAATGATTGTGCTGCTCGCTGACGGCAACAACTACTTGAACAAACAAGGAAGCCGGACGCAGGAGCAGTCTGACCAAGAGCTCAATGAGACTGTAGCCGACGCAAAAAAGAAAGGCATTCCCATCTACACGATCGGACTGAATGCCGACGGTCAGCTGAACAAGGATGCGCTGGCAGAGCTGTCGAAGCAGACGGGCGGCAAGTCGTTCGTGACGGCCTCGGCGGATGAGCTGCCGCAAATCTTAAGTGAAATCTTCGCCAGTCACTTGAAGCTGAAGATTGTGCCGATCCAATCGATTACGGCCAACGGAAGCTATCAAGATGTCATCGTGAATGTGCCGAATGCCAACGTCATGGAGGCGAACATTTCTCTCATGTCGTCTAAGCCGGTCGATGTGAAATTATTCGATCCATCAGGCAAGGAGGCAGCCATACCTTCGGATGACGCGCAGCTGTCACGCTCCAAGAGCTATTCTCTCATCAAGCTGCTGCAGCCAGCTCAGGGCGACTGGAAGCTGCAGGTCAAAGGGGTAGCCAAAGACAAAATCGATATCAATCTTGTCTTTAACTATGATCTGGAGCTTGCGATGGATCCGCTGTCGGCGCAAGCCTACAAGAAGGGCGACAAAATCGAAATCAGATCGTATCTAACGAGCAACGGCCAGAAGCTGCAGAACAATGCGCTCTATCCAAATATGAATGCCGTATTGACCGTGAAGGATCTGGATACAGGCGATACGAAAGAATTCCCGCTTAACAATCTCGGCGATCGCTTTGAGGGCGCTTATGAGATTGAGGATAAGCATGAATACGAGTTGAAGGTGCGGGCGGAAGAGAAGAGCTTCTACCGGGAGTCAGAGCCAGTCAAGGTGAGCGCCAAGCCTGGTGGAGCGGGCGGCACCGCTGCGGCGGGCTCGGCTGAGGCTGAGGAGAAGAAGCCGTTCCCGGTATGGGCAGTGGTCATCGGAGCTGCCGTCTTGGCGGCGCTTGCCGCTGCGGCCTACTTCATTCTCGCAGCCGTGAAAAAGGCGACGCGCGGCTTCGTCGGTCAGATGGTGATCGAGATCCGCGACGAGAACACGGGGGAGAAGACATACCCGCAGTATAAGAAGCTGACGGCCTTCAAAGGCAAATTTACACTCCATCAGCTGCTGCAGCTGGCGCCTGAGCTGAAGGAAACCGAAAAGATCGTGTTTGTGCCTAGCAAGGGCGACCGCGTCATGCTGAAAAACGGATCAGCAGGTACGATTGAGAAATCCGGACGCGCGGTGGACGCGAGCAGCGGCCTGGAGTTGAAGACCGGTGATCGTATTACCGTACCGTTAAGCAACGTCGACAAAACGGTATTGATCGAATATCTCGTTTAGGTACTTCTCGGTGCTGAAAAGCGACCTTTTTGAACACATACGTATAGGGGGAACCTCAATGAAACCGATAGTAAGAGAACATATTCAGCAGTTGGACGTGTCGCTTGGCGGTGGAATCGTCAGCGATAAGATTCGGGTCGAGACAATTGACAATCCGATTCTCATTATCGGGCTTGGCGGCACTGGAATCGACGCGCTGCTGCGCTTGAAATATCAGATCAACCGCCGCTTCAAGCTGCCGGAAGACCCGATTTCGAAGAAAAAGCGCGAGAAGCCGGACAACGTGGAGTTTCTGGCGTTCGAGACGAATGAACAGGATCGCAACAAAAAATATAGGGGGATCGGCCTCGATCCGCTCAACGAATTCGTGCTGCTATCGAATGCGGAAATCGGCGGATTGCTGCAGAACCGCAGCATTTTGGAGCCGTACATTACCGAATGGCTGTCGCCCGAGCTGAGCATCACCGACGGCATGAACGGCGCGGCGGGCGTGCGCCAGGCGGGGCGGCTGCTGCTGTTCACGAAGATCAATCAAGTCGTGCAGGCGATTGATAAAAAAATAAAAACGCTATCCGTCGGCACGAACAAGAAGCTGATGGTGTTCCTGCTGTCCGGCTTGTCCGGCGGCACGGGAAGCGGCTGCTTCCTGGACATCTCGTACATTGTACGAGGCATCATTGAGCGCGATCATGGCTCCGCAGGCATCGATCGCGTCAATACGCTCGGTTACTTGTTCACGCCGGATGTGAACTTGGCGAACAAGAGCTTGAGCGAGCATACGCGCGAATATGTCAAGAAGAACGGCTATGCCGCGCTCAAAGAGCTCGATTATTGGATGAACGTCGACAGCCGCGGCGAACGGTTCCAGCAGAAGTACGGCAACATTTTGACGGTCAATTCGCCGTTGCCGCCGTTCAATCTATGCCATCTCATCTCGGCAACGAATACCGAAGGCAAGCTGCTGGAGAACGCTTATGATTATTGCATGAACGTAACGGCGGAGAACATTACGAACTTCATGGCGAGCGAGGAGAAGGAGTCTGGCGAAGAGTTCGCGATTCACGACTATATCAGCAACATCCGCACGAACATCGCCCAGATGAACAAGGCTTATCCGGCCAACTACGAGTACAACATTATCGGAGCTTCCTCGGCGGTGCTGCCGATTGAAGAGATGACGACGTATCTCGGCTACCGCTTGTTCGACAAGATGGAGAAGATGTTCGAGAAGGCGCCGAGCCAAGAGGATGTTGAGAAGTTCGCGCGCAAGCTGGGCATTGATCTCGACACAATGGTTAAGACGTTCGAATCGCGTGTTCCCGAGCCGCTTCCAGGTTATGAGAACAGCGAGCGCTTAAGCTATCACAATGTCATCAAAATGCAAGTCGTCAACATGGATACTGAGCTGGAACAGAGCTTTCTGGCACGGGTCCGTGAAGAATATATTAAGGCGAAGAAGCAATTGCCGGGTGAGATTGTCGGTCAATTCACGGACCAGATTCGCAGAATGTTCCTTCATCCAGAGCAGGGGCCCTTTTATGTATCGCGCCTCATCTACACGGAGAAAGGCTTCTGTCTCTTGAAGATGCTGCTCTCCTATATCGAGACGCTGCGCGAGAATCTGCACCGGATCCCGCGTGATATTGAGTCGGCGCAGGAGCAGGCCAACGATAGACTTGGCGACGCGAAGAGCGCGTTTATCTCCAAAGACAAGAAGAAGAACAACTACATCGAGGCCAAAATTAACGAATACTGGCTGCATGCCGATGTGGAGCGCACGGAGCAGATGATCGAATTTTACGAGGATCTGTACGAGCTGCTGAACCATGAGAACAACCGCATTTATAGCGTATTTACCGAAATTTTGAACGCGTTGAACTCTATTTTCGAGAAGAATGGTGACATCCTGATCAATGGCGAGGAGCAGGCCGATCATAAAGGCAACCGCACTTACTACTGGAATATTGTCAGCGTGCCGGACATCTCGAAGGTGATCAGCAGCATTATGGAGCAGAGGGAAGTGGACGATCTGATCCGCGACTTCTCCATGGAGCTGTTGAACCACTCGAACCAATGGATTAAGGAGCAGGAGCTTGATATCGTCAGCTCGATTTCTGACTTCCTGTCGGACAAATTCGGAGATTTGATTACGCAGTCGATGGAAGAGTTCCTGGTGATGAAGTTCGGCAACGAGGAGTCGATCGACAAGTTTGTCGAGCGCAGCATCGCAAGCAAGCTGGACGGAGAAGCGGTGCCGGTATTCCACTTGAGCAACAGCTCCGGCAATCTGCACTTCCCGCGATGGGGCTTCGTGTCTGTCCCAGTGAAGGCGCCAAGTATTCTGAAGGGGATTCGCAACTACCAGAACAACGCGGTCGGCAAGTCCAACTTCACCGTGAAGGAGAGCGAAGTGAAGAATCGCATCTTCTGGCTGAATACGCACAACGGCGTGCCGCTCTTCGTGTATACGCCGCTGAAAGTATATGAAGAGAGCTATGAACGGACGATTCTCGACAAGGAGGGCATCGGCCGCCATCTTGTACAGACCGATAAAATGAACTGGACGTATTTGCCGTCACCGATTCCAGAGAAGTCGTGGGGCGATACCTACATGAACGCACGAGTTCAGAAGTACAATTCTCGTGTCCGGACGGAATTCGACAAGGCGCTGCAGTTCAAGGTCATCGTCGAGAAAGGCATGGATCAGAACACGAGCAACCGCTATGCCGTTATCTTCACGAAGCCGTTTGACTTGAATGGCGTTCTGAATGGCTATGATCTGCAGCTTCAAGCAGCCAAGCCGAATCTGGGCGAGGTGAAGCGGGCTTATCTCGATCTGAAGCGCATGCTAGAGAATGGATTGGAGCAAGAGGGAGCCAAAGATATATTCGGCAGCATTAACGATGAGCTGGCGAAGGAAAATCTCATTCGCTCGCCTGAGCTTATTTTGCGCGTGCGCGAGGAACTTGCCAAATATAACGCCATCCGTGCGAAGGCAGCCGAATTCGAGGAACTGATTGGGCAGCATCAGGATGAGGAGAAATGGCAGGACCAATTTATCGAAGCGCTCTACACCGGAACGATTTGTAAGAAGGGCGCGCTCTATGTCTATGACCGGGATGCCGAGGAGGAGGCTTGGGAGCCGTTCGCCAACTTGGTGAAGAGCCGTGATTATGTAGAGTTCGAGGTGTTCGAGAGCTTCCGCAAGCTGGATGAGAAGCACCGCAGCACGCTGCTGCGCAAGGCGGCCCGCCGCTCGGCGGAATTGACCGCTTCGGAGGATGTGACTCCGCTCTTGGCGAAGCTGGATGACTTGTACGAGGCGTTCCTGGAAGCGCGCGAACGTTTGGAGTATGAGAAGATCGAATTGACGAACGGCGAGGATGCATATCAATTTTATAAGCAGCTGACAACGAAGCTTAACGCGATTCGCAGAAAGTTGAAATAAGCGGATGAACGAATACTTGGAACGGTTCGCATCCGAATATGCGATAGCAGAAGAAAGGTTAACCGGCAAAGGAGACGGCCAGAGCAGCATCCATTATCCGACCGTGTTCTTGTTTATCGGAGACAAGACGGCGGATGCGATTGAACCGATGATCCGGATTAATGAACGCAAGTGGGACAATAGTGCCGGTGTCATGTATGTGCATGCCGTGTCGCGGGATGGTGATGCTGTGAACTCAGGTTCAGCAGATGCACCCGGCTACGGCACGTTGGCTGATAGAGGAGATGCGCGTTCCAGCGATTTTCAGCGCGAGAACGCGAATCATCGGCAGGTTACCCGCCTCGTGCTCCCAGTCTGCGCAGACAAAGGGAAAGAAAAAGGGAAGACGATGCGTAAAGAGGTATACAAGCAGTTGTACAAGGATGAAAGTAACCTGTTCGAGCTGAACCGCTCTTTGCGTCAGGTTAGTCACAATATTGCCGAGTATGGTCGATTGTACGCCTCGTTCGATCGGATCCATCTTGCAGTCATTACGCGGGTCGATGACCCGCTTAATGTGTTCATTCCAGAAATTACGCTGCTTGCCGAATCCATCTTCGGCCAATCTTTCAAGTCGGTGCAGATGGATTTGTATGCGCTCATTAGCGAACGCGAGCAAGTTGAGGCATTCGGATATACAAGCTCTGTGGGCGTCGCGTTTCTGCGCGAGCTGGATTATATGCAGAGCGCGGATTACACGTTCTCAGCCCGCTTGCACGTGACGGAAGACGGCATCTCGATTCCGGTTACGCATTCCGCCTCGCCATTGTTCGATCTCGTGTACGTGCTGTCGGACAAAAATGAACGCGGCATTTCGTCTTTCCATGACATGGACGACAACTACGAAATGATATGCCATATGAATTTGTTGAAAAACCGCAGGCTAAAGGACTCGAGTCAAGATTTCAACATTAGCGGTTATAACAATACGTCCTTCAAAAATAACATTATGACCGAGTCCGGCCGCCAAGGCTATGTATCAGCTGGCTTCTCTAAGGTTAAGCGCCCGAATCAATCCATTGCGCTAGCCGTGCTGTACCATTTCTATCGGGAGCTGGTCTTGCGGATGGAGGGCGGACCGGATTGGAGCGCGGCGGAGAAGCTGGCCTTCTTCGGGCTGGATCCGAATGCGATGGCTGCCCGCGTGGCTCGCGCCTTGCCGGATGAGAGCAGAATCAGCGATATGAACGGCATCATGACTCACGATGTGAGCTTCGGTCAACTGAAGCGGATGTCGCTGCGGGAGGCGGAGTCCGCTTTGTTCGGAAGCGGCTGCCATGTTTATTTTCAGGACAACTATATGAAGGAAGCAGAGAAATACATGCTGCAGTTGAATACGGCGGAAGAGCTGAACCGTATTATTCAGAAGCAGATGTCCGAATACGCCCAGGTCGGATTCCATCAAGTATACGAGTGGACGAATGAAGCCAATGAGGCGGGGAGCGTATGGAAGGACCTGCATGCCCGCATTCGCGATCTGGCGCGAGCGCTCGATTCGGCGCGTGCCGAGCTGGAACAAGTGTATCAGGAGCGAGTGGAGGAACAGTCGTTCCAGCGCTTGCCTTTGATGGACAAGCACAATGTGCGCAGCTTCGTGCGCAGCTTCTTCGATGCCATATACCGCAGGAAGCTGGAGCTCTTGCGGATGGAGACGGAGCTTCAGTTGTATCGGCGGTATGAGGCAGAGCTGGAGCGGCTGCATGCGGTTTATAGGCATCAGGTGCAGCAGTTGAACAAGCTGGAGCACACGCTGCGGGAAGCCGCGCTGGACAGCATTCGCCATGCTGACGATTATATCGGTCAGAACATAATGGAGTATTACGAGCGAGTCACCGCGACGATTATGCAGGACATCGAAGCCAAGCGGGGCCAAGGCGTCTTCTTCGAAGAGCGGTATATGGGCAGCATTGCTCATCTGCTGGGGTCGGGAATGGAAGCTTTCACTGCAAGGCTGATTGAAGTATGCAGACAGCACATTTTGACTGCCGAGCCGTTCCAGCAGACGTTCGAGGAAGAACTGCTGCGGCGGGCCAACGTAACGATCGATTACAGCAACCGGGAGGTACTGTCGAAGGACGAGCTGTTCAAGAAGCTGTATCGAACGTTGGAGGAACATGCAGGGATTAACATTCGCCTGCTGGACTATACGCACGAACACCGCTATGAAGAGAAATACTTCTTCGGCGACGCTGCAAGCGAATTTATTGGTTATGCGTTAAGCGCAGACGATACGTCCCGCATATACAAGCTCGGCTGCGTGCATGAGAAGCGAAGCAGCGGCGTCGAGAAGCTGAACATTATGGGCGGATTCCACATCGAGGATATGATGTATTACCGGAACGGCAAAGTGTACTATGAAGGCTACATTCAGAACGGATATGAGTTCCACGGCATTGATCCCGGGCAGCTGCCGAAGCTTAGGTGAGCGGTCCAGTCGGGCTAACGTGGTGTCAGACTGAACAAGGCCAGGCGAACCGATGTGATGTCAGACGGGCTAACGGGACATTAATTCCGATTCGCACTCGCACTGCCTTGTTCAACCTTTAACTTCTAATTCCATAAGAAAGGAGGCAAACCTATGAATCGCAAAGTAAACTTGCTAATGCTGCTGTTCAGCTTGATCGGTGGCGCTGTCGGCTTTGCTTTCGGTGAATGGCTGCTGCACAGTCTGCTCGGCGAGTGGCCGAATATCATCGTCGTCGGCCTCTATTTCGGTATCATTGCCTTTTTTATCGGTCTGTTCTGCTTAATCGCCGAGATGATATCCCCCCGCTTGAACGGTTCATCCTGGCGGCAGCGATACACAGGCGCTTCCTGGAAGCTGCTCATTCCGGCGACATTGGTCATGCTGTTCGTGGCTGGACTGGCGCTGGAATTCGTATATCAGCTGGATATCGGGGGCTCTAAGCCGGTCAAAGACATTGCGCTCGTCATTGATCATTCCGGAAGCATGCAGCAGAACGATCCGCACAATAAAAGGTATGAAGCCGCGAAGCGTATGATTGCCGAGATGGACAGTGACAAGCGCGTTGCGGTTATCGCTTTTGACGATAGAGCCGAGCTGCTGCAGCCGTTCGTGCTAGTGAAAGGCCAAGCGGAGAAAGACGCCATATATGCCAAGATGGATGCTATCGATTCATTGGGAGGCGGGACGGATATTGGACTGTCTCTCTCCGAGACGATGAAGCAGATTAAGGACAACGAGGACACGGGACGAGGCACGATGGTTGTGCTGCTGTCGGATGGCGTAAGTGATCTGAATACAGGCCAAGCGCTGGCGGAGTATCAGCAGCGGAACATTGCGGTGAACACGATTGGACTCAATCTTGTTAACGGGGACGGTGCGATCCTGCTGAAGGAGATCGCGAGCCTTACCGGCGGGCAATATTATGATGTTACAAAAGCAGACGAGTTGTCGTTTGTATTCAATACGATTTATAGCACCATCGGAGACCGGACATTAATTACGGAACGAACAGGTCCGGTGAAGGACAGCAGCTACTACTTGATATTGCGCCTTGTGGCGCTGACCCTTATCGGGGCGGCGATCGGTCTGGCATTGGGCTTGGTATTCGACAACCGCTACTTGGCGAGAAGCTTCGCCATCGGTGGAGCGGCAGCAGGTCTCATCGCCGGCGCATTGCTGGAGACAGGACTAACCGGACGCCCATTCACCGATGGCTTGTGCCGCCTGCTCGCCGACCTTGTGCTCGCGGGCGTTATCTCGTTATTCACTCTGATCGTGCCGGTGAAGGAGAGTTATGTGCCGCGTGAAGAGCGTCACCGGCCGGGCTCGGCTGGACGCGCCGCGGACAGCTTGGCGGAGCGGAAGCAGGACAGCCGCAGCAGAGGATTCTAGTCGCGAGGAGGCCGATTACAGATGCAGTATATCGATGCGGATTCAACGACTCCAGTCATCCGCGGGTTAAGTTATAGCGTTGATGAAGACCGCTGCACGCTGCGGTGGCTGTGGCCTGACGGCGTTCAGGCCGTCTACATTCACAAGACCAATGCGGATGAGCGGATGAATGAACAGCCACCCACCGCTGGCCTGAAGCTGTATACCAAAGATGAATATAAAGCGAATAACGGCTATTACGATCGGATTGAAGGAATAGGGCGGCTCGTATATACGGTGTACGCTTGTGTCATGACAAGCGGCGAGACGCGGCTCATCCTGCAGCCGGATGGCGAGAACCGCATCGTGATGAGCACGGGCAAAGCTAACATTTATTTCACAATCCGTCAGAAGAGCGGGTTGTTCAAAAAGTACAAGACGGTGCAAATTCAAGTGACGGCAGAGGTTCCGGTCGCCCAAGATGTGCTGTGCTATGTGAAAAAGCAAGGCGGATACCCCGCCAACAAAGAGGATGGGACCGTGTATCCATTCGTCGAGTCATTTGCCCCAGGGCGGAATGTGCTGCCTGTTATTGAGATTGGCAAGGATGACTACATCCGATTATTTTTCACCGACGGCCGCCTATACGGGCAATTGTATGAGTTGATACCGGAATAAGGAGGGCAAGAACATGGGGATTTTTGATTTTTTTAAGAAGAAGCCGCAGGCGGCGCCCAGACCGCTATTCTACGATATCGTATGTCCGTACTGCTTCAGCAAGTTCTCGCCGGAGGACACCGTATTCCGTGCGGCTCATCATCGGGAGGATGATGAGAACTACGCGCTGCAGGAAGACGAGAAGCTGAACAAATACCGGGAACGCTTCGGTCTGGACACGGTGTATGACATGGAGGCGGTCATCGATCCGCGCGATATCCCAGAGGAGCATCATATTCGTTCGGATCATGTGCTGATCGGTCTGAACGACCGTTACGGTGTCGTTACGCGGAGAAGGCTGTGCCCGCATTGCCACAATGAGCTGCCGGTGACGGCAGGTAAAGTGCCGAGCAACATCATTTCGATTATCGGCGCATCCCAAGTGGGCAAATCCGTGTACATGACTACCTTGATTCATACACTGCAGCATATGACGGCCGATCATTTCGATGCCGCATGTATGCCGCTGAATGCAGAGATTAGCCGCAAGTTCCGCACGATGTACGAAGAGCCGCTATTCGAACGCGGGGATCTGCTCGCTTCGACGCAGAAGGAGAAGATGCAGGAGCCTTTTATTTTCCAATTCGTGTTCAAGGATGAAGCGAAGCCTCCGCTGACGCTGGTCTTTTTTGACGTCGCGGGCGAAGGTATGGTTGATCAGGACTATCTGGGACTGCACGGCCAGCACATTAAAAATTCCGCCGGCATTCTGTTCATGGTGGATCCACTCCAAATCCGTTCGATTCGTGAGAAAATCCGCATTAAATATGGAGATACTTCAGGCGAATGGGTGCCTCAATACGACGAACCCCGCGACGTGGTGCTGACGATGTTCGGAGACTTCATCGCTTATGAGGACAAGAACAAGACGGACATTCCTACGGCGATCGTGCTTACGAAGAGTGACATGCTGCATTCGTTGAAGGACGAGGACGGCGAATACATTAAATCGAACAGCAACATTTTTAACAACATGGTTCACCGTAAACATTTGGATATAACCGAATTCGAGAACATCGACGGCGAAATCCGGCGATTTATCGAGAAGGTAGACCGCCCGTTCAAAGGAACGATGGATGTGTATTTCTCCGATACCGCCTACTTCGCCGTGTCTGCACTCGGCAGCAATCCGGTCAATCAGAAGCTGCAGGGCGTTGTCAGTCCGATCCGCGTGGACGAGCCGTTCATTTGGCTCTTGTATAAATTGAATTACATCGAGGGGAGAGAACAGCTGTGACGCCTATGACTCCCACACCGATCCAGCAGCAGATGTACACGCGAGAGCGGCGCGGGATATTTCGCTCTACGGAAGGCTATGACACGATTGCCAAGTCTGATGGGCTGGACCCTAACTTTATTAAAAAGGTGCTGCATCCGTTCTGCGTCTATGACGCCCCAGCGGGGCTGACCGCACGCGGTGAGAAGGACGATGCCGCTTATCCGAAGGCAGTACACCTGTTTCATACGGACACAGGGCAGATGGTGCTCGGCTGCAGCGTCTATCAAGCGACTGATTTTACGGGATTGCGCAGCGCCTTCTTCTCTCATAACTATGTCATTCCTGCGGAGCGCGCGGCGGATACGGCCAGAGATTATGTCTCTTTACTGAATGCATCGTTTGCCGAAAGCTATGATATCGAGACAGGCATGACGCTTCCGGAATTGGAGCGTTTGCCCGTCGCAGCAGACCCGTCTCTTCCAGCTTCACCCGCAGCGCTGCTCGCAAGCCTCGGCATCGATGAGAAGCTGTTCAAGCAGCTGCTGTTCGCGATTATGTCTTCGGTTGCAACGAAGCGGAAGGTGTACGTTGCGCTGGATGTCCCCGTGGAGTCCATGTCGGGGAACGCAAGGCAATTGCTTAGCGTGCTGTATGCCAGCCTGCCTTATGCGTACCGCAGCGTGCTTGGATTCATCACCTACGCGATGGAGCCGAAGAGCAAGAAGGGCATTCATCTTACCTTTGTCGAGCAAGGAAGCTTGCGTCCGAACGACCGCAATATCGACAAGGATTATACGTTCGATCTCGCTTCGCAGCGCGTCACGAATGTGGACATCGACTTTGCGAAGCAGCCTTATTTGAGCTTTGCTTGGTCGAATCTGGAACATCCGGATAGAGCGGACAGCTTCTACCAATTTGCCGAGCAAATGTTGGCGGATATGGACCCAAAGCGGCATACTGCTATAGCGAGTTATCATGAGCTTGCCGTGTTTTTTCAGATCGAAGAAGGCAATGACGCGTTGTATGATGCGAACAGAAGCATGGTGCTGCGGGCGATGCTTGAATATTTGTCTCCGGCGGGAGCGATTGCGGCCAAGGAGCGCCTGAATGACCTGTTCCTAGGCCGATTCAACCGTGAATTCGAGCAGGCGAAGCAGCGGCAGGTGCCGGAGCTGTCCATTGTGAAATGCTTCAAGGAGTACAATGAGCTGGACGGCGCCAATATGGGCAACAATTTGATTGGTTATTTGATCTGCGCCATATATAATGCCGCGATGGATAAGGGCAAGGAGCGGGTTGAATCATTCTATGGCTTGATTGAGAGCCATCCGGAATTAAGCCGATCGTTCTTCGACACGGTGCTGCGCGGCGGCAAATCCAAAGAGCTGTTCGAGCCGTACATCCAGCATAAATTCCATGCCGCGCAGAAGGCGATTGACGTCGTGCAGCTGGCGCATCATTGGTCAAGTATGCATCCGCAAGTGCTGCGTGATGCTTATTTCATGGAGCTGGCTTCGACACAGCTGGTGGAGAAGCTGCGCCGGGAAGTGGAGCCGGTAGCGGCTGTGAACGAGGTGCTCGAGCGGATTGCGCGACTGCCGAGCGATGATTCCCGATCTTCGGGCGCAGACTATGCGATGTTTATGGAGCGGCTGTCTTATGCGGCGAATGTGTTCCTGCTGTCCGATTTGGACTTGGAGCAGGTGCGGAAGGAGTCATTTTTACAAATTGATTTCTTGCAGCATCCGCATGAGGTGAAGCAGTGGGTTGCGCGCTTCAATCAGCAGGTGCAGTCCCAGGCGGCGGTAATGCTGTCCGCTTATCGCTGGTTCAGCGAACGGGACCCAGACGCAACGGTGTTCGACGATCTGTCGTTGACGGAAATGGATCGGGTGCAGCAGTTAGGCCGCAGCTGGCTGCAGAAGGAGCTTGTGCCTGCTCAATTCGGCAGGCTGGTGCTTGCCTTCTACCGTGAAGCCGATAGGGCGTTGGTTGAATATGGGGCGCTGCTTCATTACTTGAATCAGCATGCTCCGGATAAAGAGACGGTGTACCAGTTCATGAACTGGTCCGAGAAGCATCCGCTCTTTGCTGGTTCGAGAAAGCTTATTCCTGCATATGCAACGGCGATTGTGTCGTACTTCACAAAATATGATCGCGATGCGTTCAAGAAGCGCACCAATCGCCAATATTTTGCACAGGCTGGAACTGGGCTGCAAGCCGTATATGAGAAGGCGCGACTAGAGCTGTCTTCGCCGTTCATGAAGCTGATAAGACGGAACAGAAAGGCAAGCTTGTTTTCATTAGCGGCTGTCGTCGTTATTGGGGGGGCGCTGATTGGTCTGTTTGCCGCAGGGGTATTCGATAAGGACAAGCTGGCGTTGGCGGACAAGTCTGCAGAAGATGCGAAGACGCTGGGTGATGTGCAGACTGCTGTGGATAAGCAGCCGGCGGTATTCGCGCGGGACGTAGAGGAAAACGTTGATGGCGTGAAAAAGCTGGCGACGGAGCTTGTGTTCGACTTCGGCACGGCTTCTGAGTGTACGGCGTTTCAGGCAAAGGCGATTATAGTGAAGCTTGATGACGGTACGGAACGGTCGTTCACGGATAAGCAGCTGCAGCATGCTTGCACGACCGCTGCCGGATCCGGAGAGACTTCGTCAGCGGGTGCGACCAGCGGTACATCAGATTCATCCTCCTCCGATACCGCCGCCGACTCCGACAATTCTGCTGAATCTGATAAGAGCGGGGACAGCAACAATGAGGATGGCGCCGATTCTGCCGCAGATAAGAAGAGCGCAGACGCCGGGAATGTGGAAGTGAAGGATGGCGATAATGTTGCAGAAGCGGCTAACGGTGCTCTCAATGCGGAAGGCAGCGACACTGCACCGGGCACAGATTCGAGTCAGTCGGCTGGTCAAGCGTCCGGCGAGCCGAAGTATCAAGTCGTCGTTCCATTGGGGGAGCAGCTTACGCTCGCGAACATCAATCAGGTCATCGTGGATGGAAAATTGATTCCATACATTGTGAAATAGGGGGCGTTACCCCTATTTTACTGATCTGGAATTTACCGAAATGATGCCGTCAGAACCATATAATTTCTCCGAGATTTATAATATAATATGTCGATATGTATTTTTGCAGGTAGATATAGTAAAGATTGCAAAGGGGTTTAAATAGCATTGAATGTGAATTTAGAACCAACAAATCGACCGTTGCCTTCTTCTTCAACGAATGGCAGCAATGTGCTAAAGCTGCTGTTTACACAGCTGAGACCAAAACAGTGGACCAAAAATTTACTTGTATTCGCGGCCCTGCTATTTTCTTTGAAAGCAGTCGATCTGTCAGCGTTCATCCGTTCGCTGGCAGCTTTTTTTCTGTTCAGTTTTGTGTCCGGGTGCGTCTACATCATTAATGATTATGCAGATAGGGAAGCCGACCGTATACATCCGGTCAAAAAAAACCGGCCTATGGCTTCCGGAGCTTTGAACCCTGCACTGGCATTATGGTTTGGCGGGTTACTGCTGGCTGCTTCGCTGGTTGCATCGTATTTTATTAATCCGCTCCTGACTGTCCTGTTGGTTGTATATTTTATTTTGAATGTGTCATATTCTTTCAAGTTAAAACATATGGTCATTCTGGACATCATGGTCATCGCTTCGGGTTTTGTCCTACGGGCTATTGCGGGGGGCCTGGCCATTTTCGTCCATCTAACGCCGTGGTTCTTGTTGTGCACGATGCTGTTATCTCTATTTCTCGCTATCGGGAAACGGCGCCATGAGTTATTTTTGCTAGAGGATCAAAAAGGCTCTCACCGGAAAGTGCTCGAAAACTATTCCTTTGCGCTGCTTGATCAGCTGACTGGTATTGTCGCTACGGCGACGATTATCAGCTATTCGCTATTTACTTTTACAGCTGGACGCACTATCTATCTCATGTGGACAATACCGTTGGTCATCTATGGTATTTTCAGATATTTGTACCTTGTTCATATAGAGAATAAAGGCGGGGCGCCTGATCGGATGCTGCTAGAGGACAAACACATCCTGGTAACCGTCATTTTATATGTGATCAGCGTTGTGGCTATTTTGCTCCTGTTTGAATAAGGAGTAAGGGGGTTGATATAAATATGCCAACAAAAATGGCGTTTTTCGATATAGATAAGACGATTACTCGGCACGATTCCATGCTATTGTTCGTCAAGTACGGCATCGCGAAAAAACCGAAGGCTATGATTCATTTATTCTCAATTGCATGGAATCTATTGCTTTACAAGCTGAGAAGGATACCTGCCGATAAAGCAAAGCAGGCGTTTTTTCATGCGATTGCTTACATGGACGAGGCTGATTTAGAAGCTTTTTATGATGATATTCTCGTCAAAGATATGTACCAGGACGCTGTGGCTGAATTAAAGAGAAAGAAAGCGCAAGGTTACCATATACTGCTCGTCACGGCTTCACCCCATGCATATATGAAATATTTCACTAAACTGGGCTGTGTCGATGACGTCATCGGGACCCGGCTTGAAATGCGGGGCGGCTGCTATACCCGAAAGATTCAGGGAGTTAACTGCAAAGGGGAAGAAAAGGCGGTGCGGATTCAAGAATACTTGAATCGGCATCAACTTGCCATTGATTATGAGGCGTCGTGCGCTTATTCGGACTGCATGAGTGATTTGCCCATGTTCAAGCTTGTCGGAAATGGTTACTTGATTCACAGTAATGAAGGTCAAAGTGAAGGGCTGGAGGAAAAAAGATGGAGCTCATGAATTTTCGGCACACGGGGAAGGTGCTGATGCTCATTTCGGCTTTTTGCACAGCAACAGGACAATTGTTCTGGAAATGGGGAGTGCACCAGCTGATTTATCTTGGAGTAGGATTTGTGTTCTATGGCATCGGTGCACTGCTCATGATTAAGTCCCTCTCGCTGGAACAGCTGTCCGTCGCTTATCCGCTCATGTCCAGCAGCTATATTTTTGCGCTCATCTATGGCGGCTTGCTCTTGAACGAAACCGTCAATCTGCAGAAGGGGATCGCCGTTCTGTTGCTGATGATCGGAGTGGCGTTGATAAGCTATGAGAAGTGAATGGTTATGGGGCCTGCTTGTATTGATGACGTTATTCGGCTCGGCCGGAAGCGCGTGCTTCAAGATGTTTTCCCTGCGTAAAAAAAAGTGGATTCTGCTCATCGGATTTCTTCTTTATGGAATTGGAGCGCTGCTCAATATATATCTGCTGCGATTTCTTCCATACACGGTTGTCCTCCCAGCTAACGCGTTGACCTATATTTGGACGATGTATCTGGCAAAAGCATTATTCAAAGAAACGATCGGAATATATAAGATGGCAGGCATTGCTTTTATTTTTTCTGGTTTGCTGCTGCTCGTGTGGTGATGGAGACCAGGCCATCTGAATTAAATGGAGGAAATTGATCATGGGATTTTGGAGATCCGTGTTTTCCGTAAAGCGAGATAACCGGAAAGCACTGCTGCTGCTTTTGTTTTTTTTCATATTTTATATAGCTATGAATATTCCTTTTTTGACGTATATGGAACAGAATAAAGCGGTTTTAAATCAGCTCAGTCCTTTTTACGGAGCGCCTTTTACGCTCAATTTGTTCAATTTCGACCCTTCTCTATATTATGCGCCGCAGTCTTCTGTGATCCACCCGCTGCTTAATTACTTGTCAACACCGCTGAAGCAGCTTGCCGGGCTAACCTTTGGCAACGCTCTCTTTCTCGGTATTCAAAGTATGGTTAATGCGCTCGGTGTTGTCATTATGTATTATTATTTGCGCAAAAATAACTGTGGCAATGTATTAGCTTTGGGAACGGCAGCATTCTATGGAGCCAGCTCCTATAGTATATTTACAGCTCTGATTCCGGATTCCTATCCCTATGCCGTATTTGTCATTCTGCTCACAGTATTGTACTGCCAATATTGCAGGCTGAATGATAGGCTGGATACGCTGCCCGCAGCATTGCTGTTATTTCTTAATTTTGGCATTACGGTCACCAATGTAGTCACAACAGCAGGAGCTTTATTCTTCAGCACGCTGGGCAAGGGCAAACAGTTATTGTCCAAATGGATAAGGATAGCCATCGTATCTTTATTGCTTGTCGCTCTCTTTACGATGCTGCAATTCTTTGTTTTTCCCGGTAACTCTTGGATTACGACATGGCAGCAAAATATACAAGCTGGTGGTTTTAGCTACGTCGCTCCGTTTTCACTGCAGCATCATTGGAAAGTAATATACACCATGATTGAGAGCCCCATTGTCACACCCAATCTTGTTATGATTAGTGACTCCATTATGGCTTTTGTCACTAACATGTCCGATCCTTTTCCGCTGTACGGTCACCTAATAGGGGCGGTTATCATCGGGTTGACACTGCTGGCTCTAGTGAGAGGATATGCTTCCAAAGAGGTTCGCTCGCTAGCTGTATTCCCCTTGGTTGCTCTGCTGCTGCACATTGTCATTGGCTTTGGGCTGGGCGCGTTTGAATATGATATGTATTTGTACGCCGGTCATTATCTGTTTGCCTTTTTCCTGCTGAGCGCGTGGTTTGTTCACAGCCTGCGGGGCAAAGCTCGCAGCATTCTCACAGGGGTCATTGTCATCTGTGCGCTAATTACGTTCACCAGTAATATTGTCGGCCACATGAAAGCGTTGGAGAGCGTGAAGCAAATCTATCATGAAGCGGTACCTTCTGGGAAATCCGTAGAGTAAATGGCCTACGTCATGATAAGATGGTGAACAGAATGTAATACTATTGTAAAGGAAGTACGGCAAGTGAATAAAATGTATGAAATCAAGTTGGAATCAAGGCGCTTCCTGCTGCCAACGGTGGTGGTTACGTCATTGCTGCTACTAGTGAAATTATCTATTCTCCGCTTTTTCTATTTTGGAGAAATCACGGCAATCGGATTGCTGAAGGATACGGTGTCCCTGCTCGTGATTATGAGCTTGCTGGAGATCGCGTTGCCTCGTAAAGCAAAGAGCACCGTATTTTGGGCGTTTAATGTTGTTTTTTCGCTCATTCTTTTTGCAGCTACTTTGTATCAGATTCATTTTAACTCGGTGCCGACGTATACGGCGTTTGGAGAATTGGGGCAGGTACCTCAGATCCAATCCAGCATTCGTCCACTGATCAAACCCTCACATTTTCTGTTTTTTGGAGATTTTGTGATTGCCGCGATCATCGGGGGGATTCGCTTCTCCGGCCGCCGTCGGGACTTTCATATTCAGACTTCGGGTATAGCATTTGGCTCCTCGCGGGTCATCGGATACAGATGGAAGGTTGCTACTGCCTTCATTTTGGTGCTATGCATCGGTTTCTCAATGCTTTTCATTCATAATGGAGAAGCCATTGATAATGAACTTGTGAAGGCTGAGAATCTCGGATTTTTGAATTTTCAGGTGGCTACCGCTATTAAAAATAAAAGAGAGAATGATTTGATTGCCAATGGAAATATGCAGCTGACGATAGCACAAGTGAAGTCGCTGCAATCGACCTACCCTTATCAGGAAGATAGCTCACAAGCAGCAAAGCCTGCCTATTTCGGTTCAGCCAAAAACATGAACTTAATTATTGTGCAAATGGAAGCATTTCAGAACTTCCCCATTCATTTAAAATTGGAGCAGCAGGAAATTACACCTGTACTGAACAGCCTTGCCAAAGAAAGCTATTATTTCCCGTTCTTTTATCAGCAAATCGGCCAAGGCAATACGTCGGATGCGGAGTTCTTGTCCAACACTTCCATCTACCCGACGGGGAAGGTTGCCATGTCAACGGGTTTTGGAAACAGACAGCTGCCGAGTCTGCCGCGTCTCCTGCATGAACATGAATATCAATCGGCAACCTTTCATATCAATGATGTTCAGTTTTGGAGCCGTGATTTATTGTACCCGGGACTTGCTTTTGATCATTACTATGATAAGCCTTTTTATAACAATGACTTTTTTAATGACTTCGGCGCTTCGGATGAAGAGATGTACCGAGTCGGCATCGAGAAGCTGGTCGAGACGTCCAGCAACGGCAAGCCATTCTATGCCCAGTTCGTTACGACGTCCAGCCATGCCCCGTTTGTCATTCCGGAAGATCGCCGGAGATTGAACGTCCCAGCAGATATGAAAGGAACGCAGCTGGGCAATTATTTGGAAGCTATCAACTATACCGATTACGCGCTTGGCCAATTCATTGAACAATTGAAAGAAAAAGGGCTCTGGGATAATACGATGCTTGTTGTCTATGGAGATCACTCCGGAGTCAACCCGAAAGAGACGGATGGGAAGGAAATTACGTCTCGGCTGGGCATTCCTTACGATAATCTGGTCAGTCGCTTTAACATCCCTCTCTTCATTCACGTTCCGGGCCAAGGCGAAGGCAAGGTCGTTGAACGAATAGGCGGACAGATTGATATATTGCCGACTGTAGCCAATCTGATGGGAATATCGCTGAAGGAGCAACAGTTCACTGCGTTTGGACGCGATTTGTTGAACACGGATAACAACGTTATTGGGATGCGATATTATCTGCCCACAGGCTCCTTTTTCAATAACGATGTATTATTTGTTCCAGGTGAAGGCTTTGACGATGGAACGGCCATTTCTTTAAAGACGCTCCAACCTGTACAAGTTCAGAGTTCATATCGCAAGGACTATGATTATATAATGTCACTGATGAAATTATCGGACGAATACGTTCAACTATTGCCAAAACGATAGGAACGAATGAACTGCGCCGAGTCGGCAGCAACCTCGGCTTTTCAGACAAGGCGATGTGGTGTACTCTAAAGGAAGAATCGGATACCTACTTTATTGAAAAAGGAGATACGATCTTACCATGGCATACTTTGCAGCAATACTGGAAATGAAAGATGCATCCAAAAATCAGACGTTTCGCCAACAGCATTTGGATTACTTGGACAAGCTGAAGGAGCAGGGCAAGCTATTTGCCAAAGGTCCATTCGGTGACGGTTCGGGCGGTATGGTCGTATACATCGCCGACTCGATGGAGGAAGCTCGGCAGATTGCGGAGAACGATCCGTACGTGGTGGAAGGCGTAAGACAACTCAACTTGCGAGAGTGGAAAATTTAAAAGTACGGAACGTTAGCAACAAAGAAACAAAAGAAACAAAAGCAACGAAAGTAACAAAAGCAACAAAAGCAACGAAAGCAACGAAAGTAACAAAAGTAACAAAAGTAACAAAAGTAACAAAAGTAACAAAAGTAAAAAAAGTAACAAAAGTAACAAATGCTACGAAAGAAACAAAAGCAACGAAAGTAACAAATGCTACGAAAGAAACAGCAACAAAAGAAACAGCAACAAAAGCAACGGAGTAAAAAAACCGCTCCTGCCCTGGAGGCTCAACATGATGGATGAAATGAACCGATTGACGGATAACGGCATAGAAAACATAGAACAAGATGGCGATGTCATCGACGGGCTGGATAATTTGCTGCTGCTGGATCGGACGAATGATCTTGCGGAAGAGGATGCGCTCTATCCGTTCGCGCTTGATGAGCTGTTATGTAGGCATGTGGGCATGGGCGGTGCGCCGTTGTGTCATCTATGGCGCCATCCCCGTGCCTTCGTCATGGGGCAGCGCGACAGCCGCCTGCCCGGAGCCGGGGAAGCGCAGCGCTGGCTACATTCGCTTGGGTACTCGACCGGCGTGCGCAATACCGGCGGCGCGGCTGTGCCGCTCGACCTAGGCGTCGTCAACATTTCGCTCATCCTGCCGAAGCATGAGCGGGGAGACAAGCATTTTCACAGCGACTTCGAGCGGATGTACCACCTGATTCAGCTTGCGCTCCGCGAGACCGGCTGTCGGGTGGACAAGGGCGAAGTCGAAGGTGCCTACTGCCCGGGCGACTTCGATCTCAGCATTGGCGGCCGCAAGTTCTGCGGCATTGCCCAGAGGAGGCAAGCGCACGCGTATATCGTGCAGGCGTTCGTTATCGCCGCAGGCTCAGGACGGGAGAGCACGCAACTGGTGCGCGCGTTTTATGAGCGAGCGGCCGCCGGAGCGGAACGACTGGATCACCCCGTCGTTACAGAGGAGAGCACGGCCAGCTTGGAGGAATCGGCCGGACTCGGTTCCGGGGCGGCCGAGGTGTTCACGGAGGCGGTGAAGCGCGTCATTCGCACTCGGCAGACGGCGCAAGGATTGACCGAAGCCGCAGCCAAGCTGTGGCTGCCAGAGCCAGATCAGGTGCGGGAGACGATGGAATTGTTCCAGCGCCGGTATGGGATTGCGCCGTAGGCTGGTCCGTGGCAACAATTCGCAAAAATGTTAACAAGGGATGGGATAATTATATCCGGTCCCTTGTTTGCATATAACCCATATAACCCATATAACACATATAACACATATAACAACCACTACAGCAATCTCATTTGAATCATTAGTAGAGAATGTGACATCATTCGCTCCTTTGCATCACTCTTTCCTTCCATCAGGAGATATATTTCGCCTGCATCCTAGTGTGTTAATTTCCCCTTCCTTGAGAAGGGGTTCTCGTTTACTCCTTTGCATCACTCTTTCCTTCCATCAGGAGATATATTTCGCCTGCATCCTAGTGTGTTAATTTCCCTTTCCTTGAGAATGGGTTCTCGTTCACTCCTTTGCATCACTCTTTCCTTCCATCAGGAGATATATTTCGCCTGCATCCTAGTGTGTTAATTTCCTCTTCCTTGAGAAGGGGTTCTCGTTTTCTCCTTTGCGTCACTCTTTCCTTCCATCAGGAGATATATTTCGCCTGCATCCTAGTGTGTTAATTTCCTCTTCCTTGAGAAGGGGTTCTCGTTCACTCCTTTGCATCACTCTCCCCTTTATTCAGAACAGCATAACGTTCCCCTGAAAACGAGAATATTTCATAATATTAGAAAATAAACTTGATAAACGAACATTTGTTCTGTATAATGAGTATAGGAACATATATTTTTAAGTTAGGCCAAATCATTACGGGACGAGGAGGATGACTTTATGGAGGCATTGCAATCTGTCGATACATTGGAAGAGTTGCAGCGTCAGTTTCATAACGAATCTTCTTGCGTCTCTTTCCTATATAATTTGAAGTGGCCACATGGTTTTGTCTGCCCACGCTGTCAGCACGCCCATGCCTACGTCATCCGGACACGCCGGCTTCCACTGTACGAGTGCCGCGCTTGCCGCCATCAGACATCGCTCATCGCTGGCACGGTCATGGAAGGCAGCCGCACGTCCTTGCAGAAGTGGCTTACTACATTCTGGCTTGTCTCTCGTTCCGATATCGGCATCAACGCCGTTCGGCTCAGCTCGATTATCGAGGTTACATACAAGACCGCTTGGTTGATGCTGCATAAGATCCGAGCCGCGATTAGCCGTGGTGATACCGTTCGGCCGCTGGCAGGGATAGTTCATGGCTTTGTGGCCTTCTATGGCCATCATCCTTCTAGACAACTTAACCCTCGGGAATGCCCTCTGATCGTTGCTGAATCCGTCATGCCAGACGGACAAACGGGCGAACTCAAGATGAAGCTAGTGGAGCCAACTCACCACTCGAACAAGTTGCTGCTCCGCTCTGACTGCGAACACTTCGCTGATCTGCATGTTGCTAAGACTGCTACCGAGACATCCATCATCCGACACAATTTCCAGGTTCGCCGCAACAGTCCTTTATATCAATCCTTCAAACTGGCGTGGCGCTGGATGAACGACACATTTCACGGGATAGGCGCCAAATATCTTCAGGCATACCTGGATGAATTTTGCTTTCGATTCAATACATCTCTCCAACATACGTCCGCTTGGGAGCAACTATTGTACTTATGCGTGGCTGTGCTTTCCCCTTCCTCAGCTGCTTCTTGCACCCGATTTGAGGAGCCCTTAGTTTCAGGCATACAAATAGCAGCATGACATATTTGATTGCGTCGCACCTTGAACGAGTCGTTATTGCGAAACGTGTTACACCTCATTAGTTTATTCCGTTTCAACTGCGGCTGTTTGAGAGTTCTGGCAGTATTTCTAGCACTGTCCCAGTTGTCGATGATTGAGCGTCTTGGCAGTATTTCTAGTACCGTCCCAGTTGTCGATGATTGAGCGTCTTGGCAGTATTACTAGCACCGTTCCGGTTGTCGATGATTGAGCGTCCTGGCAGTATTTCTAGCACAGTTCCTCTTGTGACTGTTTGACGGTTTTAGTTGTGACTTTTTCACGGTTCCGCTCGTTACTCCTTCGGCGTTCTTTATGTTGAAAATCTTTTTCTGAAATATTCATCTTATGTTGTAGCTCTCAAGTTTTTACTTTTCGGAAAATGAAAAGGTGCTGCTATAATCAAGCACAAGCGCTGGTATCGCCATGTATCAACTTAATGTAGTTTCTGAACTAAGGGGAGAGTGGAGCTAAGTGCTAAAAGAAAGGATCCTACTATGAACGTAATACCTGAAGGATTACAGCGTTTCAAGCGTAGTCTGTAGGCCCGCATTATAGACCGTAGACTGCATTCCGTAGACCGTAGACCCGCATTCCGTAGACTGTATACCGTGGAACGTAGTGTTCAGGTCTAGGGTGCAGCAGCACCAAATGGAATAGGTAAATGGTAGGATAGGAAAATAAGACCGTCTGCTTCAGAGAGGCGGTCTTGTTTCTGTTCTGGAAAAGGGCGGAAACGTTAGTGTTCACATTTTTATCACATTATCGCTATCGCTCATGAAAACAACATGGAACTGGATAATTGTTCTGCTCCAAAGCGCATTGTATCGCACAAAAAAACTTAAAATAACCGAAAATTCATCATTTTTTGACATAAGTTGATTTGCATTGTCGAAAAATCGAAAGTAAAATGAAGGTAGGCGTTTAAGTTTTCATCTTAACGTTCCGATGTATTATATGGGTCTTGAGTTGGATGTTCTATCTGTTTCTCAAGTTTATAACCATGTTTTGTATACTTTAGACCTAATCGACGCAGCATGTCGCGAATGCCAGTGCGTGACATTTCAAGATGAAATTCTGACTGCAGCAAGGCATGAATATCGCGCATGCTCCAATGAGAAGCCCCTTGAGCAAAAGGCGAAGGAGTGGAGACGATACGACGAATCAATTCTCGTTCCTGCTCCTGGGACAGCAACCTTGGTTTGCCTGGAGCGAGGCTGCGGGCAAGTAAATGCTCCATGCCACCTTCGTTGAACAGTTTGACATAAACGGATACGGATTGGCGATGGATGCCCAACTGCACGGCTACGTCTTTGGCGAAAGCACCGGACATGATGAGTTGGATGGCCCGCACTCGATTGGCGAGTTGAACATCGTCTAAGCTGGAAGCCAGTTGTTCTAGTGTTGGCTCGTCCCAGCCATGATTGTTGGAGATAGATAGTTTTTTCATCATACTCACTCACTTGAGATTTTATTTTAGTATAGGTCTTCATGAACAAAGGTATTCATTTCCAGTGGGTGGATGTGTAAACAAATACGTATGAAAACCGAAATATATAACTTGATAAAGGCAAACTTATCGAAAGGTAAGGACGCAAAGCCTCGGGCCTAACATCCAGCAAGCGGATTATGGCGGCCGGGTTGCCATTCTATGTTGCGGTACATCAACATTTATTTGGTGACGAGGCTATTGGGGACAATAGTCTTTTTTTTGCGTTTAGAGGATGAATCGGATTATGAATATTGTCATGTTGAAATTGGAGGGTGGTTCTCCTCACGATAAGATGAACCGGCTGATTGACAGACTAATCCCGCATATTACTCCTGAAAAATACAAAAGACTGGACAGGCTCCGTAAGCATAAGGAGCGGCAGCGCTTGGTCGTCGCGGATATTCTGGTCCGCAGTCTGCTTTGTCGAAAATTGGGACAGCGAAACGATGAGCTTTTTTTTCGCACCAATGAATACGGCAAGCCCTATCTTAAAGGGAATCCCGTTTATTTCAACGTCTCCCATTCAGGAAATATCGTCGTGGCTGCGGTTGATAACGCGCCAATCGGAATTGATATCGAACGAATGAGAGAGTGGGATATGGATGTGGCTCGTCTTATATGCGCGCCGCGCGAGTGGGATATGCTCACATGTACAGACGGTGATCGCGCGCGCCAGGAACGGTTCTTCACCATTTGGACGGCGAAAGAGAGCTGTCTCAAGGCGATCGGAACGGGGTTCGGCATGCTTCCGAGCTTGCTCGAAATCGTGACAGAAACCGCTGCTGTACCGCATAGCGATCCTGTATGGAGTGTTGACGATTACTATGTAAAACAATACTCCGGGGTTGAAGCAGGCTATAGTATGGCGGTTTGTGCACAGCATGCAGAGTTCGCCGAGCAAGTAGAATACATAACAGTGGAACAATTGACTCATCGATTTATGATTTATCGTTGAACGAGATAAAGGAGTGGACATAGATTGGCTTCAATTCAATTGACAGTGGAAAAGTTGGTCGGACACGACGCACATTCTTTTGAGCTGCCGGCGGATACGGTACGCCTCTTGACCGAGCGTTCGAGCGAGCATTCCGTCAAGCTGGAATCCGTTATTTGCGGGGCTTGGGCTGCACTGCTTTCTCGGTTTTACAACTCGGAACAAGTGGCCCTTCATGTTGTGGGATCGGAGAACGGCAAAGGCGCTCATACCATAGTTAGCCAGAGCGACGTAACGATAGCTGGCATCGTGAGCATTCATGACAGTCTGTCGTCCTGCGCTGACACAGTGAGCGTGACTTGCTCAGCAGCATTAGAGGACAGTGGCGTTGCGACTTATTGCTGGTGCGGCGCCGGAATCTGTCCCGAGCTTCCGAAGGACCAAGACGTAAGCGGGCTGCACGGCAGATTTCAATATGCTGGCGCAGATGGTGTGACATCACCGATATTTACGATTTATTATGAACAAAATCACTTCCAGCAAACGACGATAGAACGGTTGGCGGTCTACTTCCTGCAGCTCCTTCAAGAGGCGGCACGGCATCCGCAGAAAACAATCGGCGAGTTGGAAATGCTGACGGAACAAGATAAGCGACAGTTGATTCATGATATGAACCGGACTCAAGTGGAATATCCGAAGACTTTCACGGTACAGGCACTGTTCGAACAGCAGGTGCTTCAAGCTCCAGACCGAGTTGCTGTTGTGGAAGACGAGCGGGAGCTCACATACCGGGAATTGAACAAAAAGGCGAATCAATTAGCCCGCCGTCTGCGGAAGCAGGGGGTGACCCGCGAGCAAACCGTCGGTATTATGGCAGAGCGAACCGCGGAAATGGTCATAGGGATACTAGCGATTTTAAAAGCAGGAGGAACTTATGTCCCTCTAGATCCCGATCACCCGCAGGACCGCATTCAATACGTATTGGAGGACAGCGGCACTCGATTGGTACTGACGAGCCGGTTAGCGGCCGATTATTTACCCGGTGCAATCGAACGCGTCATCATCGACGACCCGGATCTTGCCACTGAACTGGAGGATAATCTGTCCCCTGTCAATCAGCCGGAGGATCTTATCTATATCATTTACACATCAGGCTCGACGGGCCGGCCGAAAGGTGTGATGGTAACGCACCGTAATGTCATCCGGCTGGTCAAACATACGAACTATGTGAAGTTCGGCCAAGACGATCGCATTTTGCAGACGGGATCGCTGGTGTTCGATGCATCGACCTTTGAAATCTGGGGCTCGCTCTTGAACGGATTGGGACTGGTGTTGGTTGATAAAACGACGATATTGGATGCAGAGCAGTTGGAACAAGCCATTATCCGTCACGACGTGACGATTATGTTCCTGACGACGGCGCTGTTCATTCAATTGGTGGACCGCAACCCGCGCATATTCGCTCCGCTCCGCCAACTGCTAGTCGGTGGAGAACTGATGTCGCCGAAGCATTTCTACCGCGCGGCGAAAGAGTGTGCGCCAATCGCGATATCCAATATTTACGGTCCGACCGAGAATACGACCTTTTCCACCTCTTTCGAGCTAAAGCACGAGGTGGATGGGACGATACCCATCGGTACACCGATTACGAACTCGACTGCCTATGTCGTGAATGAGTACGGCAAGCTGCAGCCAATAGGGGCGGTAGGCGAGCTGTGGGTCGGCGGCGAGGGCGTTGCGCGCGGCTATTTGAATCAGGAGGAGCTGACCCAGGAGAAGTTCATCGATAGCCCATTCGTGCAAGGGGAACGGATTTATAAGACGGGTGACCTTGTGCGGATGCTGACGAACGGCAGTATTGAATTCGTAGGCCGCAAGGATCACCAAGTGAAGATTCGCGGCTATCGGATGGAGCTCGGTGAGATTGAAGCGCAAATTCATGCTCACGAGCAAGTGACGGAAGCGATTGTCATCGACTTCGAAGAGACTCCGGGTCAGAAGGCGCTTTGCGCCTATATCGTGGCGGAAGGCGGTATGACGGCGGCCGAAATCCGGGAGTATCTGTCACAGCATCTGCCGGAATATATGGTGCCTGCCTATTTCATGTTCCTGGACCGGATGCCGCTTACGATTAACGGCAAGATCGACCGGGCGAAGCTGCCGCAGCCAGAGAAGCGGGAGCGGGCTGCCGCCGGCTATACGGCGCCTGTCAGCGAGACGGAAATCAAGCTCGCGTACATGTGGGAGGAACTGCTCGGCATTGCGCCAATCGGAACGAAGGACCATTTCTTCGAACTGGGAGGGCACTCGTTGAAGATGGCTCAGCTGCAGGCGAAGATTGCGGCCGCATTCCGTGTCACGCTGTCCTTCAAGGAGCTGTTCGCGAATCCGTTCATCGGCAAGCTGGCCGCGCTGATCGATGAGGGCGAAGCAGGACGGTTCGAGGCGATTGAGCCAGCGGAAGCGAAGCCGCATTATCGTCTCGCTCCGGCGCAGACGCGTATGTTCGCGCTGCAGCAGCGGGGCGGAGTCGGCATGGCCTATCACATACCGCTCGTGTACCAGGTGAAGGGAAAGCTAGACGCCGGACGGCTCGAACAGGCGCTAAATCGGCTAGTGGAACGCCACGAAGCGTTCAGGACCTCGTTCCATTGGGAGCAGGATGAAGTTATCCAGAAGGTGCATGCTCACACCGGCTTCCGGATGCCGCTCATCGAAGCGGAAGGCCGCACCGCAGCGGAACTGGCCGACGAATTTGTCCAGCCATTCCAACTGGACGAGGCGCCTCTGTTCCGGGCGGCATTGGCCAAGCTCGGGGAAGATGATTATGTTCTCTTGCTGGACATCCACCATATCGTCTTTGACGGCACGTCGCTCAGCATCTTTGCAGAAGAGCTGTCGGCGCTGTACGAGGGGAAGGATCTTACGCCAGTACGATTGCAGTATAAAGACTATGCTGAATGGCAATCGCAGCGGAAGCAGGATATTGCCGCACATGAAGGGCATTGGCTGCGCGTTCTGGAGGGAGAGCTTCCGGTACTGGAGCTTCCAGCCGATTCCCCGCGTCCGAACGTGCAATCGTTCGAGGGGGACATCGTGCGTGTGACACTGCCGGCTGAAGCGACTGCAGGCTTGAAGCAGATGGCCCTTGACCAGGGAACGACGCTATATATGGCGCTGTTGTCCATTTACAACGTGCTGCTCTCCAAATATGCGGACAAGGAAGATGTCATCGTCGGCTGTGCGATTGCTGCACGTACACATGCTGATCTGAACCGTATGATGGGCATGTTCGTCAATACGCTGCCGATTCGGAGCTACCCGGAAGGTGAAAAAACGTTCGCCTCTTACTTGGAAGAAATGAAGGTTACTCTTCTGTCGGCGTACGAGCATCAGGATTATCCGCTGGACAGCTTGATCGATCGTCTGCAGCTAAAGCGGGATGTGAGCCGGAATCCGCTGTTCGATACGGTATTCGTCATGCAGAACATGGGAGATACATCGCTCCAGATGGGGGACGCAGCATTCGTGACGGTACCCTACCACAATGGAACGTCGAAGTTCGATTTGACGCTGGAAGCGGTGGAGAACGAGGAATCATTATCGCTTAACTTCGAATTCTGTTCGAAGCTGTTCACTCAGGCAACGGTGGAACGGATGGCCGAGCATTTCGTGCAGCTGGCTGCACAAGCGGCGGAACAGCCGGAGCGCAAGATCGGCGAGCTGGAGATGATAACCAGACAAGAACAGCAGCAGCTGATTCACGAATTCAATCAGACGGAGGCAGATTATCCGCGTAATTCCACTGTGCATGCTCTGTTCGAGGAACAGGCGCGCATCACGCCGGGGCGCATCGCGCTGGTGGCGGGTGAACGGGAGCTTACTTACGGAGAGCTTAACGCGGAAGCGAACCGGCTGGCCCGGTATTTGCGGCAGCAAGGGACGAATCCCGAACAACCGGTAGGTCTGTTCACGGAACGGACAGCAGAGATGGTTATCGGCGTGCTCGCGATTATGAAGGCGGGTGGAGCTTACGTTCCGATCGATCCCGATTATCCACAGGAACGGATTCAGTATTTGCTGGAGGATAGCGGCGCTGCTATCGTGCTGACAAGCGGACATTTGGCTGAGCGTCTGCCAGAAGGCTTGCAGCACATCGGCTTCTCCGATCCAGAGCTGTCCCATGAATCGATAGATAACCTGGAGCATGTGAATGATGCAGACCATTTGATTTACTTGATGTACACATCTGGTTCCACAGGCAAGCCAAAAGGAGTTATGGTCACACATCGCAACGTCGTTCGCTTGGTGAAGAACACGAACTTCGTGACGTTTCAAGAGGATGACTGCATTTTGCAGACGGGCTCGCTCGTATTCGATGCTTCGACGTTTGAAATCTGGGGAGCGCTGCTGAATGGACTTCGGCTCGTGTTGGTGGATAAGACGACGATCCTGGACGCAGAGCAGTTGGAGCGTGCCATCGCTCAGCACGGCATTACAATGATGTGGCTTACTTCGCCGCTGTTTACCCAGCTGGTGGAGAAGAATGAGCACCTGTTCGCACCGGTGCGGACGTTGCTCGTCGGCGGTGATGTCTTGTCGCCGAAGCATATTTATCGTGTGCTGCACGCGTGTGCGCCGATCGCGATTGTGAACGGCTACGGTCCGACAGAGAACACCACCTTCTCGTGCTGCCACCAGATTACGGCGGAACGGGACGGCTCAATCCCGATCGGGATGCCAATTGCGAACTCGACAGCTTATGTGGTGAACGGCTACGGCAAGCTGCAGCCGATTGGCGTGGCAGGCGAACTCTGGGTTGGCGGAGACGGGGTAGCGCGCGGCTATTTGAACCGAGATGATCTGACGCAGGAGAATTTCATTGACAGCCCGTTCATTTCTGGCGAGAAGCTGTATAAGACGGGGGACCTTGTGCGGTGGCTGCCAGACGGCACCATCGAGTTCCTTGGGCGTAAAGACCATCAGGTCAAAATTCGCGGCTATCGGATGGAATTGGGCGAAATTGAAGCGCAAATCCGCAGCCACGAGCTGGTGAAGGAAACGCTCGTTACGGATATCGAGGAATCAACGGGGCAAAAGGCGCTGTGCGCGTACATTGTGGCTGAAGGCACATTGACGGCTGCTGACATCAGGCAGCATCTGCTCTCACACCTGCCGGATTACATGATACCGACCTACTATGCGTTTTTGGAGCAGATGCCGCTTACGACGAACGGGAAAATCGACCGGGCGAAGCTGCCGGCGCCGTCAAAGCAGGAATGGACCGCGGCGAACTATGTATCTCCAGCCAATGACACCGAAATGAAGCTGGCGGATATGTGGCAAGAGCTGTTAGGGATTGCATCGGTCGGAGTGTGCGACAACTTCTTTGAACTGGGTGGCCATTCCTTGAAGGCTATCACGCTCGTTGCCCAGTTAAAGCAGGAGTTCGAAGTCGATGTCAGCGATATATTTGCCTATCCGACGATTCGGGAGCTGGCACAGCATATGAAGTATCGGCCGAATCATATGAAGGACAAGCTGGAGCAGATTCGGGAAGCCTATCTGCACGCAGTATCCGTTGAAGAAGACAAGGCGGTAAGCGAAGGGTGGATTCAATACCGGAGCCGAAATGAACGGTATGGCCGAATGGATCTATCGGAACGAGCGCGATACCGCAATGTGCTGCTGACCGGAGTGACAGGATATTTGGGGGCCTATTTGCTTCGTGATCTGCTCGTCTGCACAGACAGCAAGGTTACTGCTGTTGTTCGTGGGGAGTCTTCCGAACAGTCGCGGCAAAGATTGAACGATAAGCTTGCTTATTATTTCGGACCTTCTTTGGCGCAGCAGCACGGGCATCGAATTGTGGCAATCAACGGCAATTTGAGTGAAGAGCGCCTTGGACTGGAAGAGGACGTATACTCCAAGCTGTCGGACGAAGTTGATTGCATCATTCATGCGGCCGCTAATGTGAAGCACTACGGACATTATTCCGAATTTGTGCTGAACAATGTGACCGCGACGGAGCGCTTGTTGGAATTAGCCGCTGCAGGGAACAAGAAGGAGTTCCACCATGTGTCGACGATGTCCGTCGGGATGGGGACGATCGAAGGAGAGTCTGAGATTCTGTTTACCGAAGACGATCTGGACATCGGCCAGCGGCATGATAACTATTACGTGCAGACGAAGTTCGCGGCAGAGAAGCAGGTAGAGCAGGCCCGGGAGAACGGCGTGAATGCCAACATTTATCGTATCGGCAACATCGTGTTCAACTCCGAGAACGGCCAATTCCAGGAAAATATCCATGACAATGGCTTCTATAACACGGTGAAAGCCTTCATCGAGTTAGGCGCGGTTCCAGAGGCCGGACAGGATACAGATTTGTCTTACGTGGATCAAGTGAGCCGGGCCATCATTACGTTATTTGACAAGCCTGCACTGCATAATGAGACATTCCATATTTATAACCCGCATCGCATCGGCATGTCGGACATGCTTGCGAAGCGGCCTGAATTTTCCGTCATGCCGCTGCCGATGGATCGCTTCTTGGATTATTTGTTCGAGCGCTACGAGCAGAAGGCGGACAGAGAAGCGGTAGAGAACGTCATGCTGCACAGCGGTTGGATGGACGAGGGAACGGCACAGACCTCATTCGCTCATGCCGCCGAGCGGACGACGACCGTGCTGGGCTATCTCGGGTTCGCTTGGACAGCACCGGGAGATACGCAAATTACGAGCATGCTGAACCATTGCCGCGAAGTAGGATTCCTGTCGTACCCGGACAAGTGAATCGGTTGCGAGACTACGTATGGGAGGGATGGCATCGAGAATAGAGACAACCGATAGCAGTATGAAAGAGCACTAACGAATTTGAGCAATAGACGTGGTTATGGAACCACTACATTAGAGGAGGAACGATACGATGTTTGAAGCAAATTATAACGCAGCAAAAAACCGTGTATACGTTAAGCTTGAAGGTATGATGGCGATGGACGAGGCAAAAGATTACGATAAAGCCGTTCGTGACCAAGTGGATAAAGCTAAGGAAGGGTACACGTTCTGCATCGACATGGCGAATGCGCAGCCGGCACCTGCGGAAGTAAACGATTATTTGATAGGCTTGCGTGAATATATGGCACGCAAAAATATTAAAGGTTCCGCGATGATCGTAAGCTCCGCGTTGACGAAGCTTCAATTGTCCCGGTTAGTTAAAGATCTTGGGGGCGCGTACGGCGTGTCGCAAAGCATTGAGGAAGCGGATCGCTATTTGGATACCCTCTAGGAAGCAATCATTGATTCACGTTTCATAGAAAGCATATTGGCAAAAAAGACTTGCCCGTTTTCGGACGGGGAGTCTTTTTTATCAACTGAACATCGTTACGTGCCGATATGGCACTCTATTACAAAGAAGGTGAGATCGCAATGAAACCTCAGTCAATCAACGAACGAATTCGAACATTATGGAGTCGCTGCTTTCAATCGCTTCTAGCACGCATCTTATTGCCAATCTGCCTGTTGACCCTGCTTGTCATTCAGGCGACTTGCTGGGTAAATATAAGTTATATGAAGAACATCATCAACGATCTCATGGTGGAAGATACGCAGACGGTGGTGCGGCAAATCGGAAAGCTCGTAGTGGAGCACAACGGTGAAAATCCGAAGGCCGTGTTGAATACGGTAGCTTTCAAAGATCACAGCTATGCTTTGCTCGTAAAAGACGGAAAAGTCGTCGCACGGGCAGGCATGGGGCTGTCAAAAGAGGAAGACGATTTAAGTCCGCTCTATTCGGGAGAACAGCATGAAATGCACCTTGAAACTGGGCTAGGGGGCTACGCTTTTGCTGCCAAAGCAGGCGAGTACATCGTCATTTCCGTGAGCGATTTCGATGACTTTGATAACGGACTTGATAGTTATAATTGGATCATGTATGGCGTCTCGGTCGGGGCTTTGGTAGTCATCGCAGGGGTAACTTGGCTGCTTGTGAGGAGATTGTTCGTCACTCCGATTCAGAGTGTGTCCTACACCATTGAACATATTGGCGAAGGTGACTTTACAGATCATGTTGCTTTAGATACGTCTCGTAAAGATATTTGGGGAGCCGTTGCACGCAGCTTCTCGGACATGAGGACTAATCTGAAGAGCTTAGTGGATCATGTCGTAGATACGAGTGAGAAGATTACGCTAACGTCGAATGAGTTCGCGATAAGCTCCCAAGAAACGAGTAAATCGTCTGAACAGATTACGATATCGCTGCAAGATATTTCGATGGGTGTCGATGAGGGTTCCAAGAAGCTGGCTGAGGTCAGCCAAATGATTGAGGACGTTACGATGGCGATTGGAGAGGTTGATCAAGTAGTCAAGACGATAACCAATGAATTTGCGAAAGCCAATGACAAGGTCGTGCTTGGAAATGACATCGTAAACCAGACGGTTGGCCAAATGAATCAGCTATCTGAAAATGTTGAATCCAGCTCGAAGATTATGCACAATTTGGAGCAGAAATCGGGTAAAATCGGTGAAATTATAAAAATTATTACCGACATTGCAGGACAGACGAATTTACTTGCTCTCAATGCTGCGATCGAAGCGGCGCGAGCGGGGGAGCATGGCAGAGGGTTTGCCGTTGTAGCCAACGAGGTGCGTGTTTTGGCGGATCAATCGAACAAGGCTGCAATGGAAATTCATGAAATTATATCGGAAGTTCAATCCGAAACGGTAAAAGCGGTCGAAGTGATGGACAAAGGGAATCAGTTCGTCAAATCGGGGATTGGCAGCGTGAATGAGACGGGCGACGTATTCCATGCGATGGTCACCATGATGCAGGAAATATCCAATCTGGCCAGCATGGTGGAGGCTATTGTCCAAGAAGTGAATACCAGTTCGCAAGAGATGCTCGAGCAAGTGCAGGGCGTCGCCCAGATTTCCGAAGAATCAGCGGCTAGCGTCCAATCCATCGCTGCTGCAACGGAAGAACAAAATGCGGTGATGGAAGAGTTGGCTAGCTCAGCGGAAGAATTCAAACGGATGTCACATGGCCTGCAGGAGGCCCTTGGCAAGTTCAAGTTTTAATGGTTGTTGAACCAATCATTTTTTAGAGAAAGCAGAGAACCGATACTCATGATGGGTATCGGTTCTCTGCTTAACTTGCAGTTCATCCCGCGGATTGTTTCTGCAAGTCGCTACGGCTTGCAGAATGAGCACTGGATAGTGCCGAAACCGTAATTCCACTCGTCATGCCGAGCGAACGGAGGAACTCACGTCGAATTGGCCGAACCGCGCAACTTTCTTGTTACATTTGGATGACCGAGTTGACGACGCTATCCTGATCTTGATAGAAGTGATGACGATACTCGACGCGCCCGATCTTGCAGCCGGGGCCAAGCTTGACGTGATTGCCACGCACGATGGCTGCGGTCGTATGCTCAAGCTCGATATGGTCTCCTTCAATGACATCGGCGGTCAGCCGCGCATCAGGCATGACTTGGAAGATGCCCGGAATAAATTTGAGCATATTGGTGAGTCCGCTTCCCTTGCGGACCTTGATGATTTCGCCGCCAATTTCCTTTGCGTGGCAGTTCCAGTTGATGCGTAAATCCATGCTGCCCACATTGAGCAGACCGCGCACTGCAAAGGAACCGGCTGCGGAAAGGGTCTCGACTTCGCAATCGCCTTTCACCTCGATCGAGCCCCTCAATTTCAATCGTTCGCCTTGCAGGCTGCTGCCGATATTCACCATGCCGCTGATGCTCGCCTCCTGCACCTTCACACCACCGGTAAAGTCGCCTTGTCCCTGAACGATGAGCTTATGCGTAAGCAGGCTTCCTTCCATCTGTGAAGTGCCGCGAATCTTCATCTCCTCGGACTTCACGTGGCCATACACCCTTACCGTTCCCGCACATGTGAACAAGCGGCATTCGATATTCCCGTTCACCTCTCCGTCGCCCAAAATGCTGACTTTGTCGTATATGCCTCCTCCAGAGCTTGATGATCCCATTATTTTTAAATGCTGCCGCTGTTCCATTAGCGAACCTCCCGATTAACCATATGCGGATTATAGCTTAATATGGCTGTTTACTTGCGCATTTTCATGCAGCTGCACGGACTGCTTATATTCCACCAGGTCAATCTCGCAGCCCGGACCGATGATCACTTGCGTGCCGCGTACGACGCGAGCTTTAGTATATTCCAGAACAACCTTGTCGCCCTCGATCGTATCTGTTTCCAGATGTGGACTGCTGAATAGAGAAGAGAACAGCTTATTAAATACGGACAACGGTTTGCCTTGTTTAACGGATATATTCTCACCGCCGATTTCCCGTACGTGGCAACTGTGAAGCAGCTTAATATCGATGGCGCCAGCATTGAGCAATCCGCCGATGTTGAAGCTGCCGTGGGATTTGAATTGTTCCGCTTCACAATCGAATGCAACCGATGCGGTTCCGTTTATCTCTATCGTTTCCCCAATTAGGCGTCCGTCGATACTGGCCGTGCCATCAATACGGCTATGAACAGCCTGCATGTTGCCTTTTACCGTGCACATGCCGCGGACTTCGAACTTATCAGTCTGAATACTCCCTGCTATTTTGCCTTTGCCATTGCTCACGAACGAGGCGCAAACAATATCCCCGTTTATTTCCCCTACTCCATCTATGCGAACGCGCTGGAACGATCCGCCAGATGAACTGCCCATTCCAGATATAATAATGTCTCTCAAATGTTGACTCATGAGAGTTTCCCCCAATCAAGTGAGTTTGGCCTTCAATTCTTCTAGACAGCTTGCGAGCGAGATATGTGATACAAGCTTAGTTCCATTATCAAAATACACTTCGCCTGGGCTGGCGGAGAGCAGGAAAATCGAGACGCCCATCTTCCGCACGAGCATCAGCTCGCAGCTTCTCCCTTCGAATCGCTGGTAGTGATCGCGAAGCACCTGTAAAAGGCCCTTGCCTTCCTCAAGGCTCATTTCTCCGGTGTGGAGCATCCGATCCAGTACATACATATGAATCAATCTCTCAAATGTAAAAGCATCTGCATCGCCCGTCTGATCCGTGAAATATTGCAGTGCCATCGTCGACACGATGCCACGATTTATAATGTCTGATTTGTGGAGTGCCATCTCCGCCAAGTTGGGCGAGAACATGTCGGCAAGCTCGTTAAGGGACAAATTGTCCTTCATGTCGATGATTTTATCGATACGAGCCAAAATTTTAGCCTTCGGAAAAAAGGTCTCCTGACCGGTAAACGTCGACTTGCGAATAAACCACTCTTCAGGAATCAAATCTTTGCGCTTCCACCGATACAACTGGCCGTAGGAGATGCCGGTCAACTCGAGCAATTCTTTTTTTGAAATAAGTTGTTCATCCATAACATGCGGAAGCCTCCTTGATCGCCCTGTAGTGTAACATTGTTACGTAATTATCGTAACAGTGTTTCGTTTACTTTGCAATCATTGAAATAAAGCAGGCGACAGATGATACTTACCGTGCTGGAGCGGTGGTCGTAGGCACGACCTAAAAAAGGCTAACCTCGCGGGGTTAGCCTTTTGGCACGTCTAATCCGAGTCCTTCTGCAATCCAACAAGGAAGTGTGGAGCAGGACGGCAAGTGCCGCTCGAAAACTCCGATAACCCATGCTGAAATTAGTCGGGAAAAAGACGTCTTCCGTCTTGGAACCGTTACGTTAGCCTTTCCGAAGCAGGTATTCCTGTTCCATCCTTTGCTTTACTCTCCCCTTTATTCAGAATGGCAGTGCCCCCTTCGCTTTCAGAGGGGAAGAGGCTGTCGGTCCTGCGTGGAATGGCCCTTAGCTCCATTCTCCCAAACAGTCAGGATGGGTTGCGTTGAGGAAAAAGTACATGCCATACATGCCATTTGATATAGATAGGAAGCGTCCGAGCATGGTGGCATTACCCAAAGTCGTCCTAGGTCGTGCCGCCTCCTGATGGCAGTGAACTATAGTCGTCCTAGGTCGTGCCGCCTCCTGATGGCAGTGAACTATAGTCGTCCTAGGTCGTGCCGCCTCCTGATGGCAGTGAACTATAGTCGTCCTAGGTCGTGCCGCCCCCCGATGGCAGTGAACTATAGTCGTCCTAGGTCGTGCCGCCTCCTGATGGCAGTGAACTATAGTCGTCCTAGGTCGTGCCGCCTCCTGATGGCAGTGAACTATAGTCGTCCTAGGTCGTGCCGCCTCCCGATGGGAGTGAATTATAGTAGTTCTAGGTCGTGCCGCCTCCCGATGGCAGAGGGCCAGAGTCGTCAATGGCCATGCTGCCTTCTGATGGAAGGGGAGGATGAAGCAAGGGAGCGGATGAAGCGAATCCCCATCAGTCTGAACGTCCCCCTGCACGAATGGAACATTTCGTGTAATTATGAAGCGTCCATGCCTCGATAGAGGTTTTCTTTTGAAATTGTTGACAAAATGTTAACAAATGGATTGAAGCCGAGCTATAATTGATCTATCATATCTATCTGATAACATAATGGTCCCGAAAGGAGGCGACTTAGCCGAACGGGAACATGGAAATGATCGTCTTTTGAAGTTAGCGGCAGCGGTTGCTAGCTTCTGCTTCTGTCTCCAGATCCCTTTGGCACCGGACTCGATAACAGGTACGGGAAGTGAATACATGAAAGAAAAGACGTTGTTATTCGGTCATGTTCGGTCTCATTTGCCCCTTTATGTGACAGCGGTATTGTTTATGGCGGCAGCCAACGTCATTTACGCTTATTTTCCAAGCTTGCTCGGACAATTTACAGATGAGCTGCAGCAGAATGGATTGACGAGGTCGTCCGTCGTCCACTACAGCTTATGGCTGCTCGCTATCGGAGTCGGGTACGGCACATTGTTCGGCATGGGTCAATTACTGAATCACCGGCTTGGCCGCTTGTTTGAATTCAATACCCGGCAGAGGTTGTTCCAGCAATTTACGCGACTCAGCGAGCATTATTTTTCCAACAACGGGGTCGGCAAGCTGCTTAGTTACTTCATGAACGATGTGACCTCTGTAAGAGAAACGATAGCTAATGGTCTTAATCAGATGACGAACGCGTCGATTCTATTAATCTCGGTTATCGTCATGATGAGCGTAAGCCACATTCCACTCTATCTTGTGTTCGTCTGTGTACTGCCTCTGCTCTCCATCCCGCTCTTTGTCGTCTACTTCGGTCCGCGTATTCGGATGCGATCGCGGGCAGTGCAGGATTCCTTGGCATCGATGACGGAATCGGCGGAGGAGCAATTCGGCGGCATTAAGGTAACGAAGACGTTTGCAGTTGAGGATATCGCGCGGGAACGGTTCGGGGAAACGGTGGATCGCATCCGTGACAATCAACTAAGCCTCGTCCGCATGACATCGCTGTTCCAGGCGCTTATTCCTTTCGCCGGTGCGCTTTCGTTAGTTATCGCGATAACGTACGGAGGCATTCTGTCCATTCGCGGACAGCTTTCTCTCGGTAATTTCGTTACACTGACGCTCTATTTGCGCATGATTATTACACCGCTGCAGCAGATTGGCAACGTCATTAACGTCATGCTGCGCTCCCGGGCGTCGCTTGATCGACTGAACCGGCTGCTTGGGGAAGAGCCGGACATCCGCGAGTCGGAACACGCCGTCCCGCTCGATCCAGACAAGACGGGAATTGATATTAGGCAGCTGTCGTTCGCGTATCCGGATACCGATACCACATCGCTCAAGGACTTAAATATCCAGGTGCAGGCAGGCAAGACGCTCGGCATTGTCGGCAAGACAGGGAGCGGCAAGACGACATTAGTCAAGCTGTTGCTCAGAGTGTACGATCCGCCGCAGGGAACGATATTCATCGGCGGGCAGGACATCTGCGAGCTGACGCTGGAAAGCTTGCGCACGCAGGTGGCGTATGTGCCGCAGGACGGCTTTTTGTTCAGCACGACAATACGGGACAACATCGCGTTCCATGACCGCGGTGTTGATGATGAGCCCATTGAGGAAGCGTCTAGGCTGGCAGATGTGTATGACAATATTGCGGATCTTCCGGATCAGTTCCATACGAAGCTGGGCGAACGGGGACTGACCTTGTCGGGCGGTCAGCGCCAGCGGACCAGTCTGGCCCGCGGACTCATCAAGCATGCGCCGATTCTCATCCTGGACGACAGCGTCAGCGCAGTCGATGTCGTCACGGAGACGAATATACTGCACAACTTGCGCGAAGCGCGCCAAGGCAAGACCAATATTATTATCGCCCATCGCATCAGCGCGGTTCGTCATGCTGATGAGATTATCGTGCTGGAGGACGGGGCCGTCAAGGAACGCGGAACGCATGCAGAGCTGCTCAAGCAGGGCGGCTATTATTCCTCGCTCTATGCCATTCAAGAGGAGGGGATGCTCGATGCCTGAACCGAAAGGTAGTAAAGCGCGTAATGCCTATGATGTGTCTCCCGAAGACCGCAAGCAATCGTTCAAGGCGATGCTTTCCTATGCGAAGCCGCACCGGTTCACGTTTCTTACCGTATTTGTATGCACATTCTTCGCCATCGGCGCGGATTTGCTGCAGCCTTATCTGGTAAAGATTGCTATCGACGATAACGTGCTGACGGGGGAGCACGGCGTCAGGACACTTTTGACGCTGGGCGGTTGTTATTTGCTGCTAGCGGCGATAAGCATGATATTTTCGTACGTGCAGGCGAATCTGCTGCAAAGGGTCGGGCAGAGTATCGTTGGGCAGCTGCGGAAGGATTTGTTCCGGCACATTTCGAAGCAGTCGATGTCGTTCTTCGACCGCAACCCGATTGGCAGCCTCGTTACGAATGTGTCGAGCGATACGGAGACGATTAACCAATTTTTCACGCAAGTGCTGTTGAGCATCGTGCGGGATGGATTGTCGCTTATTCTGATCGTGGCGTTCATGTTCTCGCTTGACGCGAAGCTGGCTTTATACTGTCTTATCCTGTTCCCGATTATATTCGCCATTGCGATTGCTTTCCGCTCTATGCTTCGATCCGCTTATCAGCGGACGCGCGCTGAGCTGTCACGGCTGATTGCGTTTCTGGCGGAGAACTTGTCGGGCATGAGCCTCATTCAAGTGTTCCATCAGGAGAAGGAGCAGACCGAGCGATTTACGGAACAGAACCGCAAATATTTGCGGGAAAATCTACGCGAGGTGCGCACGAGCATCATGTTCAACCGTTCATTCGATATTCTTGGCAACGTATCGGTTGCTTTCATCGTTTGGATAGGCGGCTTCGCTGTGCTTGATACCGCGTTGGAGTTCGGCGTGCTGTATGCCTTCATTAACTATATCCGGCAATTTTTTCAGCCGATTAACCAAATTACCCAGCAATGGAACACGCTCCAATCGACAATTGTGTCCATGGACCGTTTGTGGCGCATCTTCCGCGTACAGCCGGAGGTTCGCGATCCAGAGCCAGAGCAGGCACAGGAGATCGATGCGTCCGATGTGCTGGGACAAGTAGACTTCAACCGCATCCGCTTCGCTTACGTCGATGATCGGGATGTGCTGCATGACTTGGATCTGCACATTTCGCCGGGGGAATTCGTCGGCATCGTAGGCACGACGGGGGCAGGCAAGAGTTCTCTCGTCAACTTGCTAGCGCGCTTCTATGATGTGAAGCGGGGGAGTGTGGAGATCGACGGCGTTGATATTCGTAGTTTGCCCCAAGATACATTGCACCGCATCGTCGGGCTTGTTCAGCAGGATCCGTACCTCTACTCAGGCACGATACTGGATAATGTGCGGCTGTTCAAGGATAATGTCTCACGGGAAGAAGTGATATGGGCCTGCAAGGCGGTTGGGGCGCACGGCATGATTACACGATTGAAGCACGGGTACGACACGCGGCTGTCCGAGCGCGGAAGCGGGTTATCCGCCGGGGAGCGGCAATTGATTTCCTTTGCCCGCATTCTCGTGTTCCAGCCTCGCATCCTTATCCTGGATGAGGCGACTGCGCATCTCGATTCCCATACGGAGCGATTGATCCAACAAGCGCTGAGCGTCGTGTCGGAAGGAAGAACGACACTCGTCATTGCGCACAGACTGTCTACGATTCAACATGCGGATCGCATTATCGTCATGCGTCATGGGTGTGTCGTTGAGCAAGGCACGCATGAATCGCTAATTGCACAGGATGGATTCTACGCGGAGTTGGTTTATCATTCGCGTCCGGTGAAGCTGCAGGCGCAGCATATGGGATAGTAAGAAGCACAATAGCAACCTCCGCCGAACATAATGTTTCGGGCGGAGGTTTTCTTATAAAGGTTGCCTATTTGCGAAGTTCAACGAAACAGCGCTTCCCCGATGAAGCTTCCTTCCTGTGCGCCAGGCGGACAGGCAAACACAGCACTGGAGAGATGGGATGTGTATTTATTCAAGGCATCATGCTGCGCCAGAATGGAGAGCATGGGGATGAACTGATTTTTGATGCTTTGTTGAAAACTGATAAAAAGAAGACCGGCGTCCAAATCGCCACTGGTTGCATCAAGGCCGCGTGAGTAAGAGTAAGAGCGCCGCCACATCTTGGTTCCTGTACCGCGGGCAAGCCACACGTGTGAATCTGTCGGTATGTGGCGCATGGACACGGCATCAGCTTCATTTTTTTTGCCGAACGGGGCCCCGCTTTCTTTCTGACGGCCGAACGTTGCTTCTTGCTTCTGCAGTGCCGTTTGGTCCCATTCATCAATGAACATGCGAATTTTCCGAACGGCTAAATAGGTGCCCCCAGTCATCCATAATGGATTATTTGATGGTGAGGCCCATACATACCGCTCCATGGCTTGATCATTTTCAAGCTCGTTGTTTGCCGTACCGTCTTTAAATCCAAACAGGTTTCGTGGTGTCTGTCCATCAGGAGCACTCAAGAAACCTTCCTGTACCCAACGAATCTTCGCAGTACCTTGGGCAACTCTGGCTAAGTTGCGTATCGCATGAAAACTTACGACCGGATCATCCGAGCAGGCTTGGATACACACATCGCCGCCCGATTCCTGCTCTGTCAAGGCGTCGCCAGGCATAGCTGGAATGTCAACGAGCTCATCCGGTTGTTTTGCGGCCAATCCGAAGCGGTCAACGCCGTCTTTGCGAAACAAAGTGGGGCCAAAACCAAACGTAATCGTAAGCTGTGCTGGGGGAAGTTCGTGCGTTTCCCCTGTGTCATCTGGCGGTGCAAGTCCTTCCAGATTAGCTTTTCCAACCGATTTTCCAGCCGTCATGTTTGCACTATAGTCGGTCCATGTTTTACATAATTGTTCTAATTTCATCCTGTCGGCATGGACGATGTCGAATGCGGCAAAACACATATATTTTTGCGGAGGTGTTGCAATCCCCGCTTGTTTTGTCCCGTAGAAGGGAATGGAGCCGGCAACGCCGGTTTGACTCGTTTGATTATCCTTTGCTGCCGAGCTTGGTTCTTGGCTTGAGCTTGAACTTTTAAGGATACCGCTAAAAGACATAAAGGCCCCCATGCCGCCCATGCCTACAAACATTCCCGTACCCGCAGCGGCGCTTAATTTCAACAGCTCTCTGCGGCTCATTTTACTTTTGCCGGATTCATTGCGCTCTTGTTGCGGTTCCGGCGCTTTCTCGTTCTCAAGCTTCATGTTAACCCTCCTCATTGAACGGCCTCGTTCCCATGTTCAGGTTAGTTTATTAATCATTGCTATTCAATTGAAATGTGTTACAAATTCCCAACAAATGATGCCGAGGCTTTGAAATAAATGCACTAGGCCCTAATAGTAATGAATGCTCTAATCGGATTGTTCATTTTTTTGTGACATTTTATAGCTAGATAGAGTCATGTGCATCCGTCTGTATTGTTTTACAATTTACTATGACATTAATCACATTTGTTTTGAAAAGGGGCGGATTATATGAAAAAGTTAGCGAGTATTGCGATAAGCACCTTATTGTCATTGTCCATCGCCATTCCAGCGTTTGCGCATGACGGTTGGTCGCAGACGAACAGTCCGATCATTGGTGAAGGTGAAGTATCCTATGTTGAAATGATGCTGGGCAATCACTCCAACGAGCATCGCAGCTACCGCATCGCTGGACAGTGGAGCACTGACTCGTCCAAAGTGTACGTCATGAATCCGGCTGGGAAGAAGACGGATATTACCGACACGAGATTTTACACGGGTGAAGCGGCAACTGAAGAAGAGCCAGCGGTCAACAATTACTTCGTCTCTTCTTTTTCGGCGTCGAAGCCGGGAGCCTATATCGTATCGGTCGAAGGCGACAGCATCTTCAAACATGACGGGAAGGCAAGCCGCACGCTTCGCAGCGCGAAATCGTTCGTTGCCGTGATGGATATCCCTGTATTGAAGCGAGCATCGCTCCTGACGGGCTTCGAACGACAAGTGAGCCCGGATCGGGCGGAACTGGTTCCGCTCTTCAGTCCGGCGGCGGTCAGTCCGAATCAGGCAGCATCCGTACAGTTGATGCTGAAAGGTAAGCCGCTTGCCGATACGGAAGTATCCCTCATTCGCCGCAGCAATTCGGAAGCGAAGACGCTGAAGACAGACGCTAAAGGCACCATCTCGTTCAAGACAGGTCCTGCCGACTATTATTTGCTGCGCGCCAAGCCATCAATGAACGAGCAGGTCGAAGGCCAGTACGATTCGGTCAGCTACGAAGCGACGATGACCTTCATCGTGCAGAACGGTTCGATCCAGCTTCCTGGCCAACCGGCTACGGCACAGCCGCAAGTGTTCGTGAATGGCAAAGCTGTGTCTGATCAATCGTTCTCATTTGCAGACGGAACGTTGAAGGCAGATGCGGCTTGGGTCAAATCAACGCTCGGCGATGTGACAGGGAAAGGCCTCGTTTCTTTGCGTGAAGCAGCAGAGAAGACGGACACGGTGCTGGAATTTTTGCCGGCAGTTGGAACGAATCGGGCAGCCGTCCTTCTCTATACGAAGTAAGACAACGATGATTCAATCCTGCAGAGGCCGTTGGAGTTCCAACGGCTTTTGAATTCCAAGTGTGAATAAACTTTGGTGTGAAAGGGGGATGACACAATGACAATGCTGAACAAAGCGGCGAAGCTTGCACTTCTATTTTTGATCTTTCTTATTCCGTTTGTTCTCTTGCCGCAGCCTGCTTCCGCTCATGCCAACATGGCATCATCCTCACCGCTCTCGAATTCGGAATTGACTGATTCGCCGACAGAAATCCGGATTACGTACACGGAAGGCATCGACGCGGATCTGAGCTCGATGACCTTATGGAATACGGATGGCGCAGAGATAGCGGGCGAGGTCAAGAGTGACGGGGAGAAGACGCTGGTGAAGTCGATTTCGTCCTTGCCGAACGGGATTTATAAAGTGAAATGGCAAGTGCTGTCGGTTGACACCCATGTCACGGAAGGTTCCTTCGAATTTGCTGTTGGCGTGAAGCTGAAGCAGTCAGGGCCAGCTGCAACGAAATCGTTGGATGACGATGAGCCGGCGTCCGCGACAGAGAACAAGACGACGACCCCAGCCAAGCCCGAGAAGAATGGCAGCACGAACGGAACGAAGCACGCCGACAGCTCCGCTAATCAGCCAGTGAACAAAGATTCCGGTAAGGGGAAGCCCAATTCGCAGCCAGAGTCCCCCCAGTCTGGCGGCGCTTCGAAAGTGGACAAAACGGCTGCCGGTACCACTGGGCAGAAGGAGAACCCCCCCTCAACTGAATCGCAGTTTAAAGCTGAGCAGGTGAGCAATCCGCCGCGTCAGGAGAAGCGTGACGACACGAGTGAGCCGGATAGCGCAGCGCAGTCCGGGAAGGAGAAAGAGGCTGCGCTAGCCGTACCGGATGCATCGCCTCAGGCAGGGGCAGGAGAGAAAGATCAATCCGGCGCCGCTGCGCCAGCTTCCCCGGTTCAAGCAGAGAAAGCGCCAGCGGGAGCGGGTAACGAAGCAAATCCCGACCAGGGAGAAGTTGATCATAGCCATCATCATGACTATGGAGCTGAAGCAGCTGCGTCAGCAAGCGAGGCAGCAGCCGATCATGCAGACCATAATCATGGCAACGGTAATCTTGATGGATGGAATGCGTTGATTCGCATCATCAATATCGTTGTGACAGTGTTGCTATTCGCCATATTGTATTATCGCATGATGTTAGCGGACGGAGTGAACGAGCGCTTTCCTGCATTCCATCGCGCAATGAAGCGTATATGCAAAGGGATAACGATTAGCGCAGTTATATTGTTTGCAGCTACTTATGCAGCACATATGCTGCTCATTGCGCAGCAGCTAAGCAGCGGCAGGGCGGATACATCTGCTGCATCAACTGCGTTAACGCTTGCCTTGTCAACCCGGGTTGGCTTGGCGGATGGCGCGCGAGTGCTGCTTGCCGCATTGCTCGCCCTCATGATGCTGTTCAAGAACAGCGCAACGGTGCTCAACAAAGTGGTGCAGTTGCTCTTCCTGATCGGGATTGCCTTAACCTTTCCGCTTACGGGACATGCGGTGGCATCCGATTCAGGGCTATTGTCTTTCCTGACGGTCGTCTCTCATACGCTCCATATTGTTACCGCATCGATCTGGTTCGGTGGGCTGCTAGGTATGGGGATGCTAACGGCAAGCTGGCGGCGCAACCAGCTCGGCGCGGAACATGTTCATGAGATCAACGGGCAGTGGAGGCGTTTCTCCCGGGCAGCCTTGCCGCTTACCGTGCTGACGGTAGTGACAGGAATCATACTCGCCGCGATGCGGTTAGGGACATGGTCTGCTTTCATTTCGTCATCATACGGGCAAATCTTGCTCGTCAAAAGCGGACTCTTTCTCCTCATCCTCATCATTGCGGCATTTCACCGCTATTACTGGCTGCCCCGGTTCCCGAAGCATAGCGGTGAGGCGCACCTGCTGCGTCAATTCCTGATTGGTGTGCAGGTGGAAATCGCAGTCGGAATTGCAGTATTTATCGTGGCAGGTATGCTGTCGACTAGTCCGCCACCTGGCATGTGATCATTGATCAATTGAATTCAATACAAGCTTATATTTCCTCCTTCGAATGCAATGACGATGATGTTAACGTCAGCGGCGCTCGGGGGAGGATTTTTTACAATTAAGGATGTTTAAGTTCTGTGAATCGCTAAAGCGAAACCATACATTCCTTGTGGCAATAAAGCCTATTTCTAAACGCGGTCGCCCATCTTCGAAAGGCCGAGATAGAGGTTTTCTAACTGGTCATTTTAATGAAAGTAAATATTAAATTAGAATCATTATTGATTAAATACAATTACTATGTTAAATTAATATCATATGAGTGATTCTTATTATCATTACTTAGCGCGCTTCGGGGCTTTGATTTTGAGCCGGTTGAGCTGAAGGTATGACTGTTGCAACTTATACCGATGATAACAGTAGGCCGTATGATGCTAAATGATTCATTAGCATTCTCGATGATTGATCGCTGAACCGATCAGTCATGCTGGTTCATATGCTGGAGCTGGCGGATGATACGCTGATGGTGAACTCTTGAAAGGAACGGCCATGCGGTGTGTGATAACGATGGCATTTTTGATTTCGTGAATAACATTTCCACAGGAAAGGAATGGGGCCCTTGAATAATCGGCACATGATAACGTTTATGAAAAAAAAGCGTGAAAGTAAGCCAATGCATATGACGCAGCAGAGAGAGGCGGTTTTATCTTGCATCAATCAAGCCGTGTCCCCAAAGACCGCAATGGAAATCTATATTGCTCTGAAGTCGGATATGACACGCATTTCTCTCTCCACCGTCTATTGCAGCTTAAAATATTTCGTCAAGAACGACATTGTACGTGAATTGGACGATGACGGGCTATCCAAACGATATGAATACACTGGCAGCATCTACCGGGAAGCTTGAACAGATCACGATATAACTGAATGACGATATGAGTATAAGCCCTTTGCAGATCCATCTGCAGAGGGCTTCTCTGTGTGTAGCGGACGCAGGTTATTTTCGGAGATAACGTCTTCTGTGCTTCGGAGGTACAATGAAGCGCATGACTACATAACCAATGACACAGCAGATGACGGCCAGCAGCGCACGTTCCTCCAAAGAAAGGTGGAACTGGTTGTTTGGTACCATAGGCAGCAAAGAAGATTTCATAGCTTAGCGGTTGTGGTATATTAAGGAAAGAAGCTCTGTGACAAGTAAGGGGAAATTCGTTTGAAATCTAGTAGGATTGAAGCATTTAAAGCGCAAGTCGAGCTCACGCTCCTTCTTGAGCTTGATATCCGCAGCCATAACGAGAACGACCCTGTCGAGGTGAAAGCTGTACCAGATGGCTGGACAGTAATGGGGAACGGGAATTATGCCGTTGTGTTTGCGCATGCTGATTTTCCAAATCTAGTTGTGAAGGTATACGCACAGAGTCGTCCGGGTTTGCAGGATGAAGCGGAGGTATATCGGCGCTTGGGCCCTCATCCTTCTTTTTCGGAATGCTATTATGTGGGTGAAGCTTATTTGATCATGAAGCGAATGCCAGGCTATACGTTATATGATTGCTTGCTGACAGGAATCCCGATACCGCCTTCCGTTATACGCGATGTCGATGAAGCTCTCGCTTATGCGATGAAGAAAGGCATGTCTCCGCGCGACATTCACGGGAAGAACGTCATGAATGATAACGGCAAAGGCTATGTCGTGGATGTGTCCGACTTTCTGCTGCGGGGGAGCGACGGGATATGGGAGGATTTCAAACGCGCTTATCATTGGCTGTACAAGCCGGTATTATTGCGTTGGACGCTGCCCTTGCCTGCAAGGCTGTTGGAGTGGTGCCGCAAAGGGTATCGCTTCTACCGCAGAAGCCGGAAGAAGTAGGATTTATCCATTTTCAAATGACAGGGTGCTCCATCCACATACGGAACCGCGCAGTTATCAGCCGTTCGGAGAGCTGTGGCTTGAAGATATAAATGCACAGGTCGTTGAGGCAACGACAGTGGAGGGGGAAGGAGAACGGTCTGACTATCGCCGCGAGCTTGATCTGGATACGGCTATTGCCACGGTCGAATACGTGCGAGCTGGAGTCACTCATCGCAGCGAAATGTTCGTGTCGGCTACGGCTCAGGTGCTCGTGCTGCATTGGAGCGTCGACAAGCGGCAGTCCCTCTCTTGTAAGTTATCGCTAACCCGTGGAAGCGCACGGATTGAATCGATCGGAACCGATGCGCTTCTGCTGACAGGGCAAGCGGAACATCGCGGGACTATGCGAGAGTCTGCTTCGCTGGATGCGTCAAGGCGGTACCTCAAGGCGGGCATGTTCAGGCCGACGGGGAGTCGCTATTCATTCGCGACGCGGATTCGCTTACCGTTTACGTTGCCATCCGCACCTGCCTGCAGCTTGGGCGAGTGGGGTGGTGTCGGGCTTGCGTGCGCGGGGCGGCTTCGAAGTTCGATATCGAATGGAAGCAGAATCGTCTGACCCGCTGCCGTATACGTTCTTTGCTCGGACGGAGCGTGACGCTGAGATACGGCACGGCAGAGCGTGTATGTGAGACAAAAGCTGGCGGTTACGTGGAATGGGATGGCTGTTGAATAAACGCCCCGCCCTTTGTTATGATGGACTCGGTATAAGCAATCCCAAATTCTACAATTCTATGGATCAGGTTCTTCCGGCTTGTTCCACCTGTTGGAGGAAGTGAAGATGGGCCGTATGCAGCCGGAACGAACGACAGCGAAAGGATCGAATGGACAATGTCAATAGAGAAACAGCAATCCGCACCCTGTAATACATGGGATAAACAGACGATCGTCGTGCACGATTGCCATGATGAACGTCATTACGGAGCAGTGACGATGCCGCTGTATCAGAACAGCTTGTTCACATTCCCGTGTCATGAAGAATTTTATGAGGCGCTTGATTCTCCGCTCCATTATCATCTATATTCGCGGGGGAACAATCCGAGCGTCAATGAGCTGGAACGGCGGCTGGCGATGCTTGAAGGCGGAGAAGCAGCGCGCTGCTTCGCTTCGGGAATGGCGGCGATCTCCGCATCTATCATGTCCGCTGTCAAAGCGGGCGACCACGTCATTTGCGTGGAAAGTGTGTATGGGCCGACGCGGCAATTTCTGAGCAGCTACTTGCTGCGCTTCGGCATTGAAACGACGTTCGTAGACGGGGAGAGCATGGCGAGCATTGAAGCGGCTGTGCGTCCGAACACGACGCTGCTTTTTCTGGAAAGCCCGACGAGCATGACGATTCGCCTCCAGGACCTGCGCGCCTGCGGAGAACTCGCGCAGCGAATTGGCGCGACTACAATTATTGACAACACCTGGGCGACGCCGATCTATCAGAACCCGCTGGCGCTTGGTATCGATTTGGTCGTGCACTCCTTGACCAAATATGTAGGCGGACACAGTGATATTATGGGGGGCGTCATCATTGGCTCTAAGGAACGGCTCGAACGGATTGGTCAAGAGGAATTTCTGCTGTACGGCGGCATCATGACGCCGCAGACCGCTTGCATGGCGATGCGCGGGCTGCGCACGCTGCCGCTGCGGATGGAGCGGCTCGGGCAGAATGGACGCCAAGTTGCTGCATATTTGGAGCAGCTTCCGTTCGTGAAGCGCGTCAATCACCCGGGTCTGCCAAGCTACCCGCAATACGAGCTGGCTCAGCGGCAGATGAGCGGGTGCGGCAGCTTGTTCTCCTTCGAGGCGGCGCTTCCGGTTGAGCAATTGCAGGCGTGGGCGGACCGATTGGAATTTTTCCGCATTGGCGTTAGCTGGGGCGGCTATGAGAGCTTGGTGCAGGTCGTGCGTCCGGAAGCCTCGGACGAGAGCGAACCACTCGTGCTGGTGCGCTTGTATGTCGGACTGGAAGATCCGAACCTGCTGATCGGGGACATGAGCCGTTCTTTTCAGGCGCTTGAACAGTAAGGAATGAACGAGGCCACAAGTTCGGCGATGTCAGTAAGGAATACTGCCCTTTGAATGTGAATGAGCGAGGAATTGCAAGTAAGTGAGCAAGGATAAGGCTGCGGATCCGAAGCGGGATCGGCGGCCTTTTTGACCATTAAGGCACCTCTAAACGCGTTCGCTCATCTTCGGAAAGCCTCAATAGAAATTTTTTCATGACTGTTCCATAGCTTGCTTCACTCTCCCCTTTAATCAGAATAGCAGCTCTCCTTTCCCTTTCAAACGAGAATAGGTTGACAGTCTTTTTCGTACAATAGCTTCTCTCTCCCATACAGTCAGGGGGGATGACTGAGATAAGGGTACATGCCGTTTCGTAAAAGATATTAATTCCCGAGGGGGTCAATCTTGATTGCAGTGAATATAGAGTCGTTCATTGATGGGCGCCTCCTGATGGACGAGACCAGAGTCGAATATAGGCGTGCAGCATTCTGATGGACGAGACCAGAGTCGAACATAGGCGTGCAGCATTCTGATGGACGAGACCAGAGTCGAACATAGGCGTGCAGCATTCTGATGGACGAGACCAGAGTCGAACATAGGCGTGCAGCATTCTGATGGACGAGAACCAGAGTTGAACATAGGCGTGCAGCATTCTGATGGACGAGAACCAGAGGCCAACATAGTCTTGTTGCATTCTGAAGGAAGGGGAGAATGAAGCAATGGGTCGGATGCAGCGAATCCTCTCAGTCTGAACGCGTCACTATACAAACATAACAGTTCGTACATGATAAAGAATCAATGTCTATTTAACATATCGACGTTAGCGATAGAACATATCATCTGTCTCTAAGCGCGGTCGCTCATCTTCGAAATGCCTCAATAGAGGTTTTCTCACGTGCCTGCTATCAGAGATTCAGGTGGACAGGAGGTAAAAGTTATTTTAAAATGAGCTAAAAATTTCAATGCTGTACTACGATATAACACATTGAAAGCGTTTGCTTATCGTGAAATATAGACGCTTCTGGGGAGGGAGGGCTGCGAAATGTACAAGCTGTTGCTTGTGGATGACGAAGAAGACGTGCGCGAAGGATTGCTGCGTGAAATCGAATGGAGCGGTTGCGGCTACGAGGTAATTGGCACCGCTGAGAACGGACGGGAAGCGCTCGAAGCGGTGGACAAGCTGCGGCCAGACGTCGTGGTGACTGATATACAAATGCCTTTTCTGAATGGTCTGCAGCTGTCGGAAGGGATACGAGAGCAGTTCCCTACGATCAAAATCATTATTTTGACGGGCTATGACGAGTTCGAATATGCGCAAAAGGCGGTCAAGCTGCATATCGACGAATATGTGCTTAAGCCGTTTTCTTCCCAGGAGCTGATTAATGTGCTGCTCAAGGTCAAGACCAGCATGGACGAGGAGCAGGCTCAGCGAGAAAACGTACACGTGCTGCAGGAGCACTATCGCAACAGTCTTCCCGTCTTGAAGGAAGTGTTCCTCGCATCGCTTTTCACGCGCAAAGTGAACCGTAAGGAGATCGATGAGAAATCCAGAATCTATGATTTGCCACTCTGCGGCAGTCAGTTCATGTTGTCGGTAATCAGTCTTGACATCCCGTGCTCATTGCTATCGAATCGAAAAGAAGAAGAGCCGTCTTTACAGCCGTTTATACAGCAGTTTCCACAGAGGGACGCTGGGGTACCGCAGCATGCGCTGTCGCTCAAGGACACGGGGGATTCCCGGCTGCAGCTGTTCGCGGTGTATAACATCGCCGAAGAAATCGCGCATAAGCATGAGCTTGGATTCGTGATGATTCATAACGAAGAAGTCGTGCTCATAAGCTGCGATGAATCGCCTGATATGGAGCCAATCCGTCAGCGGACGCTCCTAGTTCTGGAGGAAATACGGCAAAACGTGGAACGATATTTGCGATTTACAGTAACGGCGGGGGCCGGCACCGTCATTCATACGTTGGAAGAGGCGCCTTATGCGTACAATGCTGCGATCGCCGCGCTCGATTACCGCGTCATTCTCGGCAGTAACCGAGTCATTTGCATCGATGATGTGGAGATGCGCATGGTGGAGAAGCTGTGCTTCGATCATTGGAAGGAAGAGGCGCTCATCCGCTGCTTGAAGGTGGGGACGGCGGAGGAACTAAGGGGGATGCTCGATTCTCTTTTTCAAGGGCTGATGGAGGCTCATATTTCAGTCAAGGATTTTCAGATTTATGTAATGGAGATGCTCATCGCCCTGATGAAGGTCGCACGGGATGCGGGCCAAGCAGCGGATGCGGCTGTCGGCGATGAGCTAGCCTCGTTCGAGCGGATTCGGGAATTCCGCCATATGGAGGAGGCCAAGCAGTGGGTGCTCCAGCTGTGCACTCGGCTCATGCATCATATTGCGGCTGATCGGCAGACCTCGTATAAGAAGCTCGTGCAGGAAGCGACGTCGTTTGTCGAAGCTAATTATGTGAACAGCGATTTATCCATCACGATGGTATGCGGGCATCTTCATATTAGCGCCGGGTATTTCAGCAGTATTTTCAAAAAGGAAACGAAGATGACGTTCGTCAACTATTTACTGCAGCTGCGCATGGAAAAGGCGAAGCAGTATTTGCGCTCGAGCGATTGGAAGACGTTCGAAATTGCGGAGCAAGTAGGGTATAGCGATCCGAATTATTTCAGCTACTCCTTTAAAAAATACGCGGGGCTATCGCCCAAAGAATATCGCAGCCGAGCAGATGAAGGCTGATCCGGGATCTGTCGCGCAGGAAAAGTGGAGGATGGGATGAAGTGGAGACAAGTGCGAAGCATTCAGTTTATCATTGCGGCTTCATTCACGCTAATTACCGTCATTGTGATGCTGTTCGTGAGCTTTGTCGTCTATGACAAATTTGCCAATACAGCGGAACAGAATGCTGTGCTGAACAATCAGCAAATCATTGATCAGGTGAAGTTCAATTTGGAATCATACGTGAGCGGAATCGGCGCCTTTTTTGAAATCATTGACGATCGCCTGAACAGAAGCGGCGGCTTGCCTGTGAAGGAGCTGCAGGAACAGCTCGACACGATCCGGATGACGCGCGACGATGTTGTAAGCATGGCCATTTTTACGATCGACGGGCAGCTCATTCAAAGCATCCCATCGCAGATTCAGCGCCGCAATACCAGCTTGACCGAACAGAGCTGGTTCACAGCTGCCGTTCAAGCGCCAGAGCAGTTGTCCTATTCGCCCCCCCACATTCAGAATCTGTTCGAAGGCGCGTATAAATGGGTCGTCTCGTTGAGCAAAGGAATGACGTATCACAGGTCTGGCATAGGGGAAAAAGGGATTCTGCTGATCGACGTAAACTTTAAGACCATTGACGATCTGTGCCAGCGGGTTACGCTAGGCGGCAAAGGATATGTCTATTTGATCGACTCGATGGGGAACCTGGTCTATCATCCGCAGCAGCAGTTAATCTACAATGGGCTGAAGTATGAAAATGTGGAGCAGGTGCTCAAATATACTTACGGTAGCTATATCGACCGCTCAGGCGGGGTGGAGCGGCTTATTACGGTTAAAACCGTTAGTCCGCTTGGTTGGAAGGTTGTCGGCGTGTCCTATATGGACGAGCTCGTAACGACACAGCAGGAAATCGGCGGATTTTTATTTTGGCTGCTTGCCGCCGTACTCGGCTTCGTGCTCATCGTCTCCTTCGTGCTGTCCGCTCGTATCTCTCATCCGATCAAGCGATTAGAACGAACGATGAGACTGGTGGAAAAAGGCGTGTTCAGCGTGCATATGGAGATGAGCGGCGCCGAAGAGGTCAAGCAGCTGACGAGCCGCTTCAACCTAATGGTGGCCCGCATTCATCAGCTCATGGATCAGATTATCGTGGAGCAGGAGACGAAGCGCAAGAACGAACTAGACATATTGCAGGCGCAGATTCACCCCCACTTCTTGTATAATACGCTCAATTCCGTCGTTCGCTTGGCGGGGAGCGGGCGCACGGACGATGTCGTGACGATGATTTCGTCGTTGTCGAAATTTTTCCGCATCAGCTTGAGCAAAGGCCAGCATATTATTTCGGTGCAGGAAGAGCTGGAGCATGTGAAGCACTACTTGATTATTCAAAATATTCGGTTTAAGCATCAATTTTCGTATGAGATTGAAGCGGAGGAGGGCATATTGAATAGCCGCACCCTGAAGCTCATACTGCAGCCGATCGTAGAAAATGCCATTCAGCATGGCATCGAAGGCAGCGCTGACGAAGGCTGCATTCGCATTTCGGCGCGGGAGGTTGACGGTAAGCTGCGCTTTAAAGTCAGCGACAACGGAGCGGGTATCCCGCCGCCGCGCCTTGAAGCTATTCAAGCGGGACGAGTCGAGAGCCGACAGGGATCTGGTGTAGGACTGCGCAACGTTAAGGAGCGATTGCAGTTGTATTACGGTTTAGCTTACGGTCTGGAGATCGAAAGCCAACCGGACGTGGGGACGGCGGTTACGATGTGGCTGCCGCTGGAGCGCGAAGACGAGTCATGAGGAAGGAGAAGATGAGATGCTTAGTTCATATGCTGGACAGGGGCGCGGATTCAAGGTGAAGCTGCTGCGAGCCATCGTACTGCTGCTCATCATCATGCCCCTTGCTCTCAATACGGCTTGCTCCGGCAACGGCATTATTGAAATCTCTGAGCCGGAGCAGCGTAATTTCGCGCTCGTCGTCAAGATGCTGAACGACGATTATTGGAATACGGTTCGTATGGGGGCAGAGGCGGCAGCCAAAGAATTCAACGTAAAAATTACATTTCTCGCACCTGAGCATGAGAAGGACGTCCAGCAGCAGGTGGAATATACGGAGCAAGCGCTAAAGCTGGGTGTGGATGCGCTCATTCTCGCTGCTAGCGATTACATGGCGCTCGGGCAGGTTGTGGACCAAGCGAGCTATTATAACATACCCGTTATCTCCATTGATTCCGAGGTCGGCTCCACGAAGGTACGGAGTTACATCGGTACGAATTCCTATCAAATGGGGCGGACAGCCGGGCAGGAGCTCGTCAAGCTGATGAATGGCAGAGGCAAAGTCGGCGTTATGAGCTTTATTCAAGGCGCGCATAATGCCGAGCAGCGCGAGGAGGGATTGATGGACTTGTTCTCCCGGTATGACGGAATTGAAGTGGCAGAGAAAGCGTATTGCTACTCGGATCCAGATCTTGCGTATGAGTTGATGCTTCGCATGCTGGCGAAGCATCCGGATCTGGAAGGCATCGTGGCGCTTAATTCGATCTCCTCTCTCGGTGTGGCGCGGGCCGTCAAGGACGCGGATGCCAGTCGGGCGATAAGAGTGGTTACCATCGACAGCACGCCTGAGCTTATGGGGTACCTGCAAGATGAGGTCATTGGGGCTGCCGTCGTACAGAACCCGTTTGCGATGGGGTATCTCGGCGTAAAATATGCGGCGGACGCGCTGCAGGGCTCCGATATACCGGAACGGGTGGAGACGGATGCGAAGGTGATTGATTTAAATAATATGTTCTGGCCGGAAAATCAGAAGCTGTTGTTCCCCTTCGTGAAATAATATGCATCAAGCAGTTTGGCGGCAGCAAAATGAGGGATATTCCGCCAGCCTTCGAGATGATTATAAACGAATTGGTGGATAATTTTAAAATAAAAAATTATATTTTTAAATGGTAATTGAAAAAATATTTCGTTTGCGTATAATAAAGCTAAACCGCCTAGAACCTTCCTCAAAAGTCTGTCACAGCATTTGAACAGCGGCAATTGAACCCTTCCCAGAACTCCTCGATTTGTTGGAAATCCCGTAAATCAATCATTATTAGACACTTCTGCAAACTGCACCTAATCGAAACAAGACTCATTCCTTATCGAACATCACTATTTTGTCATATCTGCCATCCGTCACTAGAAGGGAGAGAGCGCGATGAGATTTTCATTGGCAGGCAAACCGGTACGTATCATTATAGGCTTGATGTCCGGCACGTCGTTGGACGGAATTGATGCCGCCATCGTCCAGGTACGAGGGTGCGGAATGGATGCGAAGGCCGAACTGCTCGCCTTTCATTGCATCGAATACGAGCAGGAGCTGCGGGGGCGATTAAAGGCGCTGTGCAGCAACGAACATTCCCGCGTCGCAGACCTATGTGTGATGAATGCTTACTTGGGGCGGCGATTTGCCGAAGCTGCGCTGGAAGCGGCTGCATCTGCAGGGATCGCGCTGGATGATATCGACTTTATCAGCTCGCATGGGCAAACCGTTTGGCATCAACCGACAGTACTTGATGATAATCCTTATTTTATGCCGTCGACACTGCAGATCGGCGACTTGTCCGTAATCGCGAAGCTGTCCGGCAAACCCGTCGTTGGAGATTACCGTCCGGCCGATATGGCGGTAGGCGGCCAAGGAGCCCCTTTGACGCCTTATGCGGATTATATTTTTTTTCGGCATGACGACATCGGCAGAATTGTGCAGAACATCGGGGGGATCGGGAACTGTACCATACTTCCGGCGGGAGCGTCATCTGATGCAGTCACCGCTTTTGATACCGGACCTGGCAACATGCTGATCGATCAAGCGGTCTACCAGTTATCGGACGGAGTGCTCCACTATGATCGCAATGGGGAGTGGGCAGCGCAAGGGCGGGTGAACGAAGAGCTGCTTGCGGAGATGCTGGCCCATCCATACTTCCGCCTGGAGCCGGTGAAGACGACCGGCAGGGAAATGTTCGGCAGTGAGTATGCCGCGAAATGGATCGCAGAAGGACTCCATCGGCAGTTGTCTGCCGAGGATATCATCGCCACATTCACGTCGTTGACGGTACGCTCGATTGCATGCGCTTACCGCGAGTTCGTCTTCGGCCAGCATTCCGTTAGCGAAGTGATCGTGAGCGGCGGCGGAGCCAAGAACTTGACGCTGATGGGCTGGCTGGCAGCGGAATTGCCGGAGCAGAAGGTGATGGCATCCGATGAAATGGGCATGCCGGGCGATGCGAAAGAGGCGGTTGCCTTTGCGCTATTGGCGAACGATTTCGTGCATGGCGTCACGAACAACCTGCCTGCCGTGACCGGAGCGGCGAGCCCAACTGTCATGGGGAAGCTGGCGCTGCCATAATTGCCGATTGAGAGAGGAGGATATAGAGATGAACGAGAGGGAACAACGAGTGATGGGATGGCTGCAAAGCGTCGTCTTACAGCAAAATGAAAGCGATTCCTTATCTTGAAGGGGCCTATTCTGCCAGGCGGAGCGGAGAGATTGGGCCTAAGCGGTACTGCTCTGCAAGCGGCTTGGGCGCTTCTCGACCATGCGGTCGCGCAGCAGAACATCCCCGGCGGCGTTGCGCTTGTCGCACGGAACGGGCATTTCGCCACTCATGCGGCAGGCCATGCCGTGTTAGGCAACGGTGTTGCGATACTAGCCTCTGCCGACACCGTCTATGATTGCGCTTCGCTGACTAAGGTCGTCGTCACGCTGCCGCTGATTCTGCTGTTGTCGGATCAAGGGAAGCTCCGACTCGACGATCTGGCTGCCGCTTATGTGCCGGAATTCGGGCAATCCGGCAAGCACGCGGTTACCATCCGCCAGCTGCTGTCGCATACTTCGGGATTGGCTGCGCACTGGGATTTGTACTCGCACGGATGGACGCCGGACGAAATGTTCGCTTGCATCTGCCGGATGAAGCCGGCACACGTCCCAGGCACCCGCTGCGTGTACAGCTGCTTGGGCTATATCGTGCTTGGCCGGATAGCGGAACGGCTTCTGGGCGAGCCGCTCGCCCAGGCCGCCGAACGCTTGCTGTTCCGGCCGCTCGGAATGTCCGCCAGCCGCTTCAACCCGCCATGCGAATGGCGCCCGCGCATCGCCGCGACCGAGTATGACCCGGCGTTGGGCGGGTTCCGGTGGGGCCGCGTGCATGACGAGAATGCGTATGCGTTCGGCGGGGTCAGCGGCAATGCAGGGCTGTTCACCACTGTGGACGACTTGGCGCGGTACGCGCAGATGTGGCTCGTCAGCGCCAACGCAGGTGTCGCAATAGAAGACAGCGTTGCAGCCACGACCAACGCCCATACGGGGCAAGCCAATGCGCTGCTCTCGCCGTCCGCGGTCCGTCAAGCCCTTAGCAGCCATACGCCCCGTATCCCGGGGGCCCATCGGGGGCTTGGCTGGGTGCTGAAGGACGACCCTGCAGATGTGACGGGGAACGGACTTTCGCGAAGCAGCTATGGTCATACTGGATTCACGGGCACGAGCCTCTGGATCGATCCCGAGCGCGATCTTGTCGTTGTCCTGCTGACGAATCGGGTTCATTTCGGACGCGACACATCTATTGCGAAGTTGCGCCATGACATCCATCAAGCAGTCGCAGCGGCAATACGAGATTAGAACTCGTCTAAGCAAACGTCCGTGCTCTTTATGCAAACCATTATGAAGCATTGACTCTGAGCGAATGTGGAACAAATTTATAGAATAGGTTGAACACGGACGCCTGCAGCGGGTGCAGCATTTGAAGTGATGGCGCCAACGCCGCCGATGCACTACAATAAGAAGATGAAGGAGGGATGGCGAATGAACGGAGGATTAGTGCGGCTGCGGGAAATTTTGGACGATATTACGCCATCCGAACGCAAAGTCGCCGAATTCATCTTACAGCATCCAGCGGATATGATTGGGATGTCCATTGCGGAGCTTGCTCGTCAGAGCGGGGGAAGTCAAGCGGCGGTCATACGGTTGTGCAAGTCGATGGGATTCAAAGGGTATCAGGAGCTGATGCTGAAGGTGGCCGGCGACTTGCAGGGAGGCAAGGAACCCCAAGGATATCAGGAGATCCAGCCGCACGATTCGGTGGAGACGATTATTCAGAACGTATCGAACAACAATATTCAATCGATTCGCGACACGGTCAAAATATTGGATGCGTCCATGGTGGCGATGGCGGTAGAGGAGATGCACAAGGCGGATCGGCTGTACTTTTTCGGCTTGGGGGCCTCGAACCTGATCGCGCAGGATGCGCAGCACAAGTTTTTGCGGATTAACAAGACAAGCTTTTCGTTTACCGATCCGCATTTACAGCTGACCTCTGCAGTCATGCTCACGTCGCAGGACGCGGCTATCGGCATTTCATATTCGGGGGAAACGGAATACGCCATTGCCAGCCTTAAAGCAGCTCGCGAAGCAGGTGCAACCACGATTAGCATTACGAAATACGGACACTCTACCTTAAGTGCGATTGCGGATATTCCGCTCTTCATTTCCTCGACAGAGAACGAAATCCGCAGTGGAGCGATGGCGTCCCGTATTACCCAGCTCAATATTATCGACATTCTCTATCTGGGGGTGGCGAGCCGGAATTACGACAATTCAGTCACCTATTTGGAGAAGAGCCGCGCCATTATTCACGATGTGAAAGGTCAACGGTAATGACCTGAAGCGTCCGAGAAATAATGAGAGCGGACAATTGAAACCGAATAACGATTGGAGCTCAGCTCCTTGATCCTTGATGCGCCCGACAGGTGTATCAAGGATTTTTTTCGCCTTGGAGCCGTAACTTTATCCTTTCCGAAGAAAGTATGCCTGTTCAAACCCTTGCCTCACTCTCCCCCTCATTCAGAATGGCAGTCCCTTCTCTTTCACACGAAAACATGTTGTCGGGCTTCTGTGCTAAGGCCCTTAGCTCTATTCTCCCATACAGTCAGGAGAGATAACGTCGAGGATAAATAAGGTATATGCCGTTTCATATACCATGAAGGGCTGCTTGATGAAAGTGAACCAGAGTCGTCCCTATACGTACTACCCTCGTTCCCGATAGAAGAGAATCAGAGACGTCCTTAGGGTGCCGCCTTCCCGATAGAAGAGAATCAGAGACGTCCTTAGAAGTACCGCCTCATTCCTGATGGAAGGGGAGAATGAAGCAAAGCGGCTGATGTAGCGAATCACCGTCAGTCCGTCAGTCTGAACGCGCTACTGCACGAGTGACGCATTTTCGATTTCGATAATTATGGTACGCCTCAATAGAGGTTTTCTCATCAAGATGTGAGGATTTCAATAGAAATGATGAGGATTTTCTGTTCTTTATGAACGATGTCTCCGTCATAATAATTTCATAGCCTTATTCATGCTTTACAACAAAAGGGAGGTTGTTAGGAATGAAGAAATGGACAGCAATGCTGCTTTTCTGCGTTATGCTAACGGTTGCGGGCTGCTCTTCCGGTTCGTCGGATGAGGGAGGCGGCAATTCGGGCGGATCCGGCACCGAGCCGAATATCGGGGTTGCGATTTATAAGTTCGACGATACATTCATGACTGGGGTGCGCAATGCAATTACGGAAGCGGCAAAGGGTAAGGCGAAGGTCGATATCGTAGACAGCCAAAATTCACAACCGACCCAAAACGACAAGATTGATTTGTTCATTACGAAAAAAGTGGATGCGCTTGTAGTCAATCCGGTCGATCGAACCGCGGCTGGAGTCATTATCGACAAGGCGAAGGCGGCCGACATTCCGGTCGTATTTCTGAACCGTGAACCGCTGCCGGAAGATATGAAGAAGTGGGATAAAGTGTATTATGTCGGCGCTAAGGCCGAAGAATCAGGCACTATTTCAGGCCAGCTCCTCGTCGATTATTGGAAGGCCAATCCAGACGCGGATAAGAACAAGGACGGCGTGCTTCAATACGTCATGCTGAAGGGGGAGCCGGGTCATCAAGATGCGGAACTGCGCACGAAGTACTCCGTCCAGGCGCTTGAGGATGCAGGCATTAAGGTGGAGAAGGTGGCGGAAGACACCGGCATGTGGGACCGCGTAAAAGGCCAAGAGAAAATGGCGGCGTTCCTAGCCGCTCATGGCGACAAAATTGAAGCGGTGCTAGCGAACAACGATGACATGGCGCTTGGCGCAATTGAGGCGCTGAAGGCCTCGGGATATTTTACGGGTGATAAGAAGATGCCGGTCGTCGGCGTCGATGCGACCGCTCCGGCGCTCCAAGCGCTCAAGGATGGCACGATGCTTGGCACGGTGCTGAACGACGCGAAGAACCAAGGGAAAGCGGCGCTGGGACTGGCCGCTGTATTGGCGAAGGGGGAAGTGCCGAACAAAGACAATAGCGGATATGATCTGACGGACGGCAAGTTCGTCTGGATTCCGTATAAAAAGATTACGAAGGACAACATCGATGACGCGCAATAGACGTTTGATAGCAAACGAATATACGTAATTAACGGCATGGGGCTCGGGTGCTCGAGCGCTAAGGGGCCCCTGTTGCTGTGCCAAAAGTAGAATCGTTATGAGCAGATTGCAGCTTTCTTGAAGCAAGGGGGTTCCCAGATGAATACTCAACCCTATTTATTGGAAATGAGCAACATCTCTAAGCAATTTCCGGGGGTAAAGGCGCTTGAACAAGTTACACTCAAGGTGCGCGCGGGAACGGTGCATGCGCTTATGGGGGAGAACGGAGCGGGCAAGTCAACGCTCATGAAGTGCTTATTCGGCATATACCAGCCTGATGAAGGAGACATCGTATTACAGGGGCAGAAGGTAAGCATTCTCGACTCGAAGGATGCGCTCAAGCTTGGTATTTCGATGATTCATCAGGAGCTGCATCCGGTTCCCTATCGCAATGTGATGGAGAATATTTGGCTCGGCCGATTTCCGATGAAGGGGCTAGGTCCGTTCAAGATCGTTGACGAGAAGAAGATGCTGCAAGATACAGAGCGGCTGATGGCTGATCTAGGCATGAATATTGCACCGTTAGTTAGAGTGGGAAGCCTGTCCGTATCCAAAATCCAATCGCTCGAGATTGCCAAGGCCGTCTCTTTTCAGTCAAAAATCATTGTCATGGATGAGCCGACCTCTTCGTTAACGGGCAACGAAGTGGAGCAGTTGTTTACGATTATCGAGCAGCTCAAGCAGCGTGGCGTAGCAATCATTTATATTTCTCACAAAATGGAAGAAATTTTACGTATCTCCGACGATGTTACGATTATGCGGGATGGCAGGCTCATCGGCACCTGGCCAGCAGATGAGATGACGACCGATCTCATTATTTCAAGGATGGTTGGACGGGATTTGACGGAGCGCTTTCCTGAGCGGAGCAATGTGCCCGGTGAAGTTATTTTGCGCGCAGAAGGATTGACTTCCCCGCTTCCAAAGTCATTCCAGCATGTCAGCTTTGAGCTTAGAAGAGGCGAGATATTGGGTGTGGGCGGGCTCGTCGGCGCGCAGCGGACCGAACTGATTGAAGCGTTGTTCGGCTTGCGTTCCGTGCAATCGGGTACGCTTTCCATTCACGGCAAGCCCGTTCGCATCCGCTCGCCATTCGATGCCAAGAAGCACCGCATTGCCTTGCTGACGGAGGATCGGAGAGTGACAGGAATCTTTCCGGTGCTGTCCGTTATGGAAAACACAGTTATCGCGAATCAAGCGAAATATGCTGCGCCGTATGGGTTATTGAATGACAAGAAGCGAAGAGCGGACGTAACACGGAGCATCGAAATGCTGCGCGTGAAGACCCCATCGATGAGAACGCTCATCCAAAACTTGTCTGGTGGCAATCAGCAGAAGGTTCTGCTGGCGAGATGGCTGCTCACCGATCCGGAAATATTGCTGCTCGACGAACCGACCCGCGGCATCGATGTCGGCGCGAAATACGAAATCTATTCCATCATTGCCGAACTTGCGAAGCAGGGAAAGAGCATCATTATGATTTCTTCCGAAATGCCCGAGCTGCTTGGCATGTCCGATCGCATCATGGTCATGTGCGAAGGAAGATGTTCCGGCATTATCGATGGGAAGCAGGCTACCGAAGAAGAGATCATGCGTCTTGCTGCCCAGCATGCCGCACATTGAAGGAGGACATATTATGGCCCGCATCAAAAATGCACAGCAGTTCATGTCACAAAATGCGATTTACATCGTACTGCTCCTGTTAGTTGTGTGCATTGCTTTTTGGGATCCGAGATTTCTATCAGTGACGACGATTCGCGATATTTTTCTGCAGTCGTCTACGCGTGCGATTATTGCGCTGGGTGCGGCTTTTATCCTTATTACCGGCGGAGTCGACCTATCTGCAGGGCGTGTCGTCGGCTTGACGGCGGTCTTGTCGGCATCCATGCTGCAATTGTCCGAGTATCCTCGCAAATTTTTTCCCGACTTGCAGCAGCTTCCGCTATGGGTTCCAGTCATTTTGGCCATAGCGGCAGGACTTATCGTTGGGCTGATGAATGGCTTTATCGTGTCCAAGTTCAGCGTGCCGCCGTTTATTGCCACGCTAGGCACGATGGTGGCGGTGTACGGGCTCAACTCGATCTATTTCGATATGGAGCCGAATCAATCGCAGCCCATCGGCGGTTTGCGCGAGGATTTCAGCCGTCTCGGAACCGGCTATATCGGACCGAGCGGGCCGTACTCTGTGCCGTATATCGTCATCATCGCGATTGCGGTTGCGCTGCTCGTCTGGCTTGTATTCAACAAGACGCGGCTCGGCAAGAACATGTACGCCATCGGCGGCAACATACAGGCGGCAAAGGTATCCGGCATTAATGTCAGCCGCAACTTGATCGCGATTTACGCCATTGCCGGTGCGCTGTACGGCTTGGCAGGGGTGCTGGAAGCGGCGCGTACAGGGGGAGCGACGAACAATTACGGGAATATGTATGAACTCGATGCCATTGCAGCCTGTGTCGTGGGAGGCGTATCAACGTCGGGCGGCATCGGTACTGTGCCTGGTATTATGGCGGGCGTGCTCATCTTTGGAGTGATCAATTACGGTCTGACCTTCATTGGCGTCAATCCGTATTGGCAGCTTATTATTAAAGGGCTTATCATTGTGTCGGCCGTCGCATTCGATATGCGCAAATATGTGGCCAAAAAATAATGAACAGGGGTCGGAAGCGACCCCTGTTCAGGCTGTCGGGAAACCCTGCTAAGTTGGAACACCGAGGGAGAATATCCGCTGGCGAGTCCTGACGCGGCTTTGCATCTGTGTCATCACTGTTAAGTTTTAACTCAAAAGACTTGAATGACTTGGATTCAACAACGACGGAAGTGGATGCCCCGTGTGTGTGCTCGGCCCAGTCTTTTCTGCTAAGAAAAAAGCAGGGTGAAGGCTTGGCCGCATCCCCCCTGTCTTACCCATTGGAATTTTCCAATGAAAAAGCTGCGTAAACCACTTTAGAATAGGCTACATTGGAAATGATCCAATGGTTTGATACTCCATCCGCAGTATTCGCTGAACAGCCAGATCCACTGGACAAAGTACAGTCCACATGCCGTTTAGCCGTCCAGTTCGCACATTCTGCTGTATATTTTCCAATGGGGCAATTGTCTTCATAGCACGCATTCGTCTTCGTACCACGCAACCGGGTTCGTAAGAACACGGTCTGCATACGAGAATGGCCGCATTGGGGCGGCAGCGGCGCTCACATCCGACTCGGCAGTTTCATCTTGCTCAGTGCTTGCCGCAACGGGCAGGACGAACAAGGACTGCAGGGAACCGAGCAGGAGGGCAAAGCATAGAAACCATTTCACTTTGTTGCGCAACAGGAACGACTCCTTCCGAATACATAGTTCAAACGATTTAGCACGGAGAATGAAGTGAAGCTGGTACAGCACAAATTAAAACGTTTTCACTTAAAGCTATATACCGAAATCTTTGTCGTAATTTAAGGCGAAGTACACAGTACAGCTTCGTATTTAGGCACCGTTACATTACATGTCAGGTTTGTACATCCATAATATACATATGTCCTTTTTCAGGAGACATAAAAGTTGACATGTCCACATGGTAAAAACAAGGAAAAAAAGTTGTTGATCTTTCTTCGGCATCGTTTATAATGATGAAAAATTATTTATAGAAACAGTGTATCTATAATCGGTACGAAAGCCTTGTTCAAGAAAATAGGGGAAGAGGTGAGGATGTGTCGCTCAAGACGCTGGCCAAATCGCTCGAATTGCTCGATTGCTTTACATCGGATCATCCGATATGGGGGGTGCGTGATTTAGCGAAGAAGCTGGGGATGCATCACTCGGTCGTGCATCGTATCATGACGACGTTTGAACAGCACGGCTTTCTAATTCAGAACAAAGAAACACAGAAATACCATCTCGGATTGAAGCTGCTGGAATACGGGAAAGTCATCACCGATCAGCTCAACATTCAGCAATATTTTCAGCCTATATTGAAGGAAATAGCGAATTCAACCGGTGAGTCAGTCTATCTGAACATGCTGGAAGGGAAAGAGGGTGTATGCGTATCCATCGTCCTTAGCTCGAAGGATATTCAATATTTGATTCCGGTTGGCGATCGTTCGCCGCTGTATGCCGGAGCTTCCCAGAAGGTCATGATGGCGTATGTATCCGCGGAGCTGCGGGAAGAAATTATTCAGGAAGGCTTGATGTCCGTCACTTCACGGACGATTACCGATCCGCTGAGCTTGCGTGTTCAATTGGCGCAGATCAAAGAAGAAGGCTGGTGCATTTCTGTCGGAGAATATACGGAAGACGTGGTAGGCATTTCCGTGCCGATGTTGGATAGTCACAGACGCATTTTGGGTTCCATTACGATTGCGGGACCGAGATACCGGATTGATGAAGCTCGGAGCGAATCCTATTTGCGCATCTTGCTCAACCAAGTTCCTTTAATACGGCAAAGCTGCAATATTATCTCGCATATGTGGTAGCCAGGCTTCACAATTTTACACAGTCATACTTTATTCAACTAACGAGACACTGCTTTAAAGGGGGAGGGGTTGCATTGCTACAATTCATTACTCGACGTCTGTTATACCTCATTCCAAGCTTGCTCGGCATCGTGCTCATCACGTTCATATTATCAAGGGTGTTGCCAGGTGATCCTGCCTTGATGATTGCCGGAGAACAGGCGCCGCAGCACGTGGTGGAGAACATTCGCACTCAGCTCGGGCTAAATGATCCGCTGTATGTACAGTTCGGCGCTTATGTGAAGCAGCTGTTGCAAGGGGATCTGGGAGTGGCTTGGCATACAGGCCATACCGTGCTGGAGGATTTCGCTGTCCGCCTGCCTGCCACAATTGAGCTTGGCTTTGTCAGCCTGCTGATCGCGTTATTGGTTGCCATCCCGGTAGGCATCGTGGCCGCAACGAAAAAAGAATCGATAGTGGATCATATCTCCCGTATTTTTTCGCTCATCGGCGCTTGTATGCCAGTATTCTGGCTCGGACTGTTGCTCATTTTATTTTTCTATTCCAAGCTCGGCATTGCGCCTGCTCCAATGGGCCGCATCGGCGGAGACATTCTCCCGCCAACGAACATTACCGGTCTATACCTTGTAGACAGCTTGCTCACTGCCGATTGGGTAGCGTTTAAGCAATCATTATCTCATCTTCTTCTTCCGGCGATTTGCCTTAGCGCCGGCACGATGGCCATTATCGCGCGCATGATGCGCTCCAGCATGCTGGAGGTTATCGGTCAGGATTATATCCGTACTGCAAGAGCAAAAGGCTTGAATGAACGTTCCGTGGTGTACAAGCATGCTTTGGTTAATGCTTCGATACCAACGGTGACAATGATCGGTCTGCAAATCGGCTATTTGCTCGGAGGCGCGGTCATTACGGAGACGATCTTTGCTTGGCCTGGCGTCGGAAGCTATGTTACGGAATCCATTTTGGCAACCGATTACGCCCCAATTCAGGCGTTTACACTACTAAGCGCTGTCGTGTATAGCTGCATCAATTTGCTTGTCGATATGGTGTATGGCTTAATCGACCCGCGCATTCGCTACGAATAATCAATCTCTCATATCATGACATCTTAGGAGGTGCAACTGTGATGAAAGCATCAACCTCACCGTCCGCTGTAGCAGCTGCGGCGAGCGAACCGTCCATGCTGAAGGAAGCTTGGTTTGCGCTGCGGCAGTGGAGCAAGCTGTTCCTCCGCAATAAGCTTGCCGCGCTCGGTCTCTTCCTGATCGTTCTATGGACGCTCTTTGCCGTTGCCGCGCCGCTTGTCGCACCCTACGCGCCGGATGCGACGCAGCTGGAGGCGAAGCTGCAGGGGCCAAGCGGAGCGCATTGGTTCGGAACCGATCAGTTCGGTCGGGACATCTTCAGCCGTGTCATATATGCAGCGCGTATATCGATCTGGACCGGGCTTATCGCCGTCGGAATTTCCTTCTTCATCGGGGTTCCGCTCGGCGGCATTGCCGCTTATTATGGCGGCTGGATCGGGAATCTTATTATGCGCGTAATGGACATATTCCTGGCGTTTCCTTCGCTTATTCTGGCGATGGCTATCGCTGCCGCTATGGGCCCTGGCCTCATTAGCGCGATGATGGCGGTAGGCATCGTCGGAATTCCGGAGTTCGCCCGTCTCATGTACAGCCAGACGATCTACTTGAAGGAACGAGAATTCGTGGAGGCGAGCCGTTCCATCGGGGTGAAGGATAGTGCCATTCTTGTCCGGCATATTTTCCCGAATGCGTTAGCTCCACTGCTTGTCCGTATTACGCTTGGGATGGGGTTCTCCATTCTGACGGCAGCGAGCTTGAGCTTTCTCGGCCTCGGCGTTCGTCCTCCGCTTGCGGAATGGGGAGCGATGATATCCGAAGGACGGGAGTACATTATTACCGGTGAATGGTGGCTAGTCACGTTCCCAGGGCTTGCCATAGCAACGACGATACTCGGATTCAACCTGCTCGGCGACGGGCTGCGCGACGTGCTCGACCCGCGGCTTCGCACGAGCCGGAAGTAAAATACGATTCTATTTTGAACATCTAGGGGGAGGAAACAATGATGAAACGAAGCAACACAATGATGATGGCCATTGCATTGACGCTCATTCTGACCTTGCTTGCGGGCTGCGCGCCGAAAGCGAACCAAGCTGGAGGAGACAGTAACACCGGTGCAGCGGGAGAACAAGCAAATACGCCTGCAAATGGTACCGGGAGCAAGACGCTCACCGTCGCCTATTCCGAAGGCGGGCAGACGCTCGATCCGGCGGAAGCGAACGATCTGACTTCTGATACATTGGTGCTGTCCACCTATGATCAGCTCGTAACCTATGGCGTTAAAAATGTAAACGGCGCAGATATTGCCGCCACAGAAGAAATCAAGCCGATGCTGGCCGAGTCGTGGGTCGTATCCGACGACCAGAAGACGTATACGTTCAAGCTGCGCAAGGACGTGAAGTTCCATAGCGGTAATCCGTTGAATGCCGATGCGGTCGTATTCTCGCTCGATCATATTAAGAACTCCAACTCGGGCGGATTTTTGTATCAGCAGGCCTCCATCGAGTCGTTCCGCAAGGTGGACGATGCTACGGTGGAAGTGAAGCTGGAGCGTCCGAATCATATGTTTTTGCAAATTTTAGCGATGTACTCCTTCTCGGTCATCGATCCGCAAGCGATTGAAGGCGATGCGAATGAGTTCCTAAAGACCAATACGGCCGGCTCCGGTCCGTTCAAGCTTGAAAAATGGGATCCTTCCTCCGAAGCAGTGTTCGTGGCGAACGACAATTACTGGCAAGAGCGCGCCAAGCTGGACAAAGTTGTCATGAAGTTCATGAAGGAAGCATCGTCCCGCACGATGCTGCTGAACAAAGGCGACATCGACCTTGCCATGGAGATTCCGCCGAAGGATGTCGATACGCTGAAGCAGAACAACGATCTGACTGTACGTTCTGATGCGAGCAACCGCATTTTGTATATGGGTTTGAACAATAACATGAAGCCATTTGACAATCCGAAGGTGCGTCAAGCGATCGAATATGCAATTCCGCATGATGCGCTCTTGAAGGACGTCATGTATGGACAAGCCAAGCAGATGAAGAGCATCGTGGCCAGCAATACGCCTGGCTTCTCCGATAAGGGCTATGTGTATGAATATAACTTGGACAAAGCGAAGCAGCTGTTGAAGGAAGCAGGTTATGAGGACGGCTTCCAGTTCGACTTCACGCTAGGTTCCGGCTTTAAAGATTGGGAGGACGCTGCGACGGTCATTCAAGCAGAGCTGAAAAAGATCGGCGTGACGATGAACATTAACAAGCTGGCGCGCGCGCAGTTCCTGGAACAGCTTCGCACTGGCAATGTGCAGGCGTTCATGTCGAAATGGACCTCTTTTGTCAATGATCCGGAATATCATCTTGGGTTCTTGGTCGACAGCGCGAGTTCATCCAACTATGTGCATTACAACAATACGAAGGTGAACGAACTGCTGAAGCAAGCGGCCGTCGAAACGGACATGACGAAGCGCAACGGAATGTATGAAGAGATCCAAAGCCTCATTAATACGGACATGCCTTACTTGTACATGTATGAATATAACCGCCTCGTGGCGTTCAACAACGACGTGAAAGGTTACATCTTCTTCCCAGACGAGTGCTTGCGTTTTTACCCGATTTCGAAATAAGCGATCGCTATCATAACGGTTATGAACTAACAGGAGGGGTTTTCGGTGAACGAATGGAAGCAACGCTGGATAGACGAAGTGGAACAACGCAGAGATGAACTGCTGGAATTGTGTTCAAGACTCATTCAATTCCCAACAGAGAACCCTCCCGGGGACTCGCGTGAAATTAGCCAATTCATTATCGACTACTTGGCCGAGGTTGGCATCGATACAGAAGTGCATGACGCAGGCGGGAACATGCTGAATCTGATTGCGACGATCGGCGATGAAGCGGCTTCAGACCGCCATCTTATCTATTGCGGTCATACGGATGTCGTGCCGGCAGGCGACCGTTCCCGCTGGGATTTCGACCCGTTCTGCGGTGAGGTGAGGGACGGATATGTGCTCGGACGCGGAGCGAGCGATATGAAGTGCGGCTTGGCGGGACTTATTTTCAGCGTGAAGCTGCTGAAGGATCTGCAAGTTCCGCTGCAAGGCAGACTATCGCTGCTTATCGTGCCGGACGAAGAGACAGGCGGACATCTCGGCGTGCCGTGGGTATTCGAGCGAGAGCTTATTCACGGTACGGCAGCAGTCATTGCCGAGCCATCGCATCCGCTGCATCCGACGATCGGGCAAAAGGGCAGCTGCTGGTTCAACTTCACGGTGCCGGGCACGCCGGGACACGGCAGCTTGTCTCCGCTGCTTGGCGATAACGCCATTATGAAGGCCGCCGCGGCCGTTCAGGCGCTGCAGCAGCTGCATCACTATCCGGTGGAACTGCCGGATGAAGTGAAGGATATTATCGAAGTGACGAAGCAGTATATCGCTGAAAAAGAAAATGCGGACTTCTCCGCTATTATCGACCGCGTGTCGGTCAATGTGGGGCTCATCGAAGGCGGAACGAAGACGAACGTCGTGCCTGACCGCTGCACGGTCAGTGTCGATACGCGCCTTCCGTTCGGAGTCGAACCGAGCCAAGTGCTGGCCGAGGCGACACGTTTGCTCGCCGGCATCGGCATTGAGACGGAGCTTCACCCGGAAGGCTTCCAAGGGTTGGCCAACTGGACGCCGTCAACCGATCCAATCGTGGAGGAGCTCGTGCAGCATATATGCGACGTGAAGCAGGAAGAAGCATACGGAGTATTGCAATGGGCTTCCAGCGATGCGCGGCATTTCCGCCGCGTCGGCATCCCGGTGCTGCAATACGGTCCTGCAGAGCTGTCCACCATTCACGGCTTCAACGAGAAGGCACCGGTGCAGGATGTGGTGGATGCGGCCAAGGTATACACATTGACCGCGCTCAGCTACTTGGGTGGTGAATAGAATGGAGCCGGTGCTAGCAGTCGAACAGCTGGAGACGGAATTTGTTACGAACGGGGGCGTCTTCAAGGCGGTGGACGGCGTAAGCTTTCACGTACACCAAGGAGAAACGCTCGGCGTTGTCGGCGAATCGGGCTGCGGCAAGAGTGTAACCTCTTTGTCCATCATGGGGCTTCTACCGAAGAAGATTGGACGGGTGAAGAGCGGGCGCATTCAATTTCATGGAAGCGACCTGCTGGATGTCCCAGAGAAGCAAATGAGGTCCATTCGCGGCAATCGCATCGCAATGATCTTTCAGGAACCTATGACTTCGCTCAATCCGGTATTCCGCATCGGCGATCAGCTGGCAGAGGCCATTCAGCTTCATATGAAGCTGAAGCGCAAGGAGGCGATGCGGCATGCTGTCGAGATGCTGCGCAAGGTCGGTATTCCGCATCCCGAGTCGGTGGCGCAGGAATACCCGCATCAGCTCTCGGGCGGAATGCGACAGCGGGTCATGATTGCGATGGCGATGTCCTGCAATCCCGAGGTGCTGATTGCAGACGAGCCGACGACGGCGCTTGACGTGACGATTCAAGCGCAAATATTGGATTTAATGCGGCAGCTGCAGGAGGAAGAGAAGACGTCAATCCTGCTCATTACGCACGACCTCGGGGTCGTCGCGGAGATGTGCCACCGCGTGGTCGTTATGTACGCGGGGCAGGTCGTAGAGGAGGCGGATGTGGACACGCTGTTTGAATCGCCGCAGCATCCATATACGCAAGGGCTGCTGTCATCGCTCCCGCAGCTTGCCGGAGAGCAGGATCGGCTTGAGTCGATACCCGGTACGGTGCCGAGCCCGCTTAATATGCCGCCAGGTTGCCGTTTCGCGCCACGCTGCAAATACCGAGTGGAAGCGTGCGAGCAGGTGCAGCCTGGTCTGACGGATATGGGCGGCGGGCATCGCTGCCGCTGTCTGCTCGTCGAGAAGGGGGTGGCACGATGACCGCGTTGCTGCAGGTACGCAATCTGAAAAAGCATTACCCGATACGCCAAGGGCTGCTGAACAAGCAAGTCGGTTCCGTGAAGTCGGTGGATGGGTTGAACTTCGATATATACGAAGGGGAGACGTTCGGCATTGTCGGCGAGTCGGGCTGCGGCAAATCGACGACCGGCCGCTCCATCTTGCGCTTGATTGAACCGACCGAAGGTGAAGTATGGTTCCAAGGGCGCAACCTTATGGAGCTTTCATCGAAGGAACTGCGCCTTCTGCGTCCCGATATGAGCATGATCTTTCAAGATCCTTATGCTTCGCTGAATCCGCGTTGGACCGTTCAGCGCATCTTGGAGGAACCGCTTCAGACGCATCAATCGTTGCGGACGTCGGAGCGCAAGCAGCGCGTGCAGGAGTTGATGGAACGAGTGGGGCTGTCCTCATTTCAAGCGAATCGCTTCCCGCACGAATTTTCCGGAGGCCAGCGTCAGCGTGTCGGCATCGCCCGTGCTTTGGCGCTGAATCCGAAGTTCATCGTCTGCGACGAGCCGGTTTCGGCGCTTGACGTATCGATTCAGTCACAGGTGCTGAATTTGATGCAGGATTTGCAGGAGCAGTCGAAGCTGACCTATATGTTCATTTCTCATGATTTATCCGTCGTCAAGTTTTTGTGCACGCGCGTCGGCGTCATGTATCTCGGCAAGATGGTGGAGCTGGCGCCGAAGCGCAAGCTGTATGCCAATCCGCTGCATCCATATACGAAGGCGCTTATGTCGGCCGTACCCGTGCCGAATCCGAAGGCGAAGAAGGAGCGCATTGTACTGACGGGCGAGGTGCCAAGTGCCAAAAATCCTCCGCAGGGCTGCGCCTTTCATCTCCGTTGCCCGATAGCGACGGAGCACTGCCGCAGTGTACAGCCGGAATGGCGGGAGGCGGATGAAGAACACTGGGTGGCATGCCACAATTTATAATGCCGGGCACAGTCCCGTGCAAGCAAATATAGACATCTATGACATCGAGCTGAAAGGGAGAGAAAATCATGGCTTTACTGCAAACGTTGCAAATATATGAAGCGGTAGACAATGCATTTACATCCGGCGAAGCGGTGAAGGATCTGTTCAAGCCTTACCCGCTTGCTGACGTAAGTGTGCAGCGCGTTCATGGGGAGAAGGGCTTTACAGACTTCATCCGCATCTTCATCCCGGGAACGGAAGGCAAGAGTCAGGGCGGGCAAGCACCGAGCTTCGGTATCGTCGGGCGGCTGGGCGGACTTGGAGCGCGGCCGCAGCGCATCGGCCTAGTCTCCGATGGCGACGGCGCAATTGCGGCGTTGGCGGCTGCGTTGAAGCTCGCCGACATGAGCGGGAAGGGAGACCGGTTAAAGGGGGACGTATACATTACGACCCACGTGTGCCCGGACGCACCGACCTTGCCGCATGAGCCGGTTGACTTCATGGATTCGCCCGTCGATATTGCGACGATGAACGAATACGAGGTGCTGGACGAGATGGAAGCGATTCTGTCGATCGATACGACGAAAGGCAATCGTGTCATCAATCATAAAGGGATCGCCATTTCCCCGACGGTGAAGGAAGGCTACATTTTACGCGTCAGCGATGATCTGCTTCGCATTATGGAAATGACGACCGGACAGCATTCTGTCACGTTCCCGATTACGATGCAGGACATTACTCCATACGGCAACGGGCTGTATCATATTAACAGCATCTTGCAGCCTTGCGTAACGACCGCTGCGCCAGTCGTCGGCGTCGCGATTACGGCACAGTCGACTGTACCGGGCTGCGGTACGGGAGCCAGCCATGAAGTCGATATTGCGTTGGCTGCGCGCTTCGCGGTAGAAGTAGCCAAGGAATTCACGAATGAAGTCTGCTCCTTCTATAATAAAGACGAGTTCGAGCACATGTTGAATTTATATGGACCGATGAATGCCCTGCAGACGCTGGGCAGACCGTTAGCGGAGGTCTAGGGCAAAGCGGCCGTTCAACGCTCGGCAATTGGAGTTCGGCATTGGCATTCAGCTTTCAGCATTCTACAGTCGGCATTCGGCGCCAAGCGCCATGTCGTGTCATATAGGCTCATGATGGGGAAAGGAGAGATTCGCATGGAACGAAGCGATAGTCGGCAGCGCGTGAAAATAGGGCTCATCACGATAGGTCAAGCACCGCGAACGGATGTGCAGCCGCTAATCGAGCGTTGGTTGGCCCCTTGCACAGATGTGCTGCAAGTCGGTGTCTTAGACGGTATGACGCTGGCGCAGATTGAACGCGAGCTTGGCCCGAAGCAAGGCGAGTTCGTGCTGACGACGCGACTGGCCGACGGTGAAGCTGTCGTCTTGTCCGCGGCGAAAACGGAAGAAGCCATGCAGCGCTTGATAGACGAATGTGAACGGGACGGCTGTCAAGTGATCGTCCTGCTCTGCACCGGAGCGTTCCGCAATCTCGGCACCGAACGGGCCTTGTTGATTGAACCTGAACGTGTGCTGACTCCTGCTATTGCGAAGCTGGCGGGCAGAACTCCGATTGGGCTTATTATTCCGCTTGCGGAGCAGGCAGAGGAGATGGGCCGGAAATGGGGAGCCTTCGACGCAGCGATTACGACTGCAGCGGCTTCCCCCTATACGGCAACGAGCGAGCAGATCGCGGCTGCGGCACAGGAATTGAGAGCTGCGGGCGCCGGAATTATCGTGCTCGATTGCATGGGGTACACGTTAGAACACCAACATATCGCCAGAGAGGCGAGCGGATGCTTCGTGCTGCTGTCGAGTAGCTTGCTGTTCAAACTTTTGACCGAGCTATGCGAACTATAAATCTCTTATATGTATTAAGTTGAATACCGTCTGTTGTTTGCCTAGAGCAAGCAGTAGACGGCTTTTTTTATATGGAAAATATCATCCGCCATGCTGTCACTTTGCCATTCCCGGAGAAGGTATGCCCGTTTAAACCTTTGCCTCACTCTCCCCTCCAATCAGATCAGCAGCAACCCTTCTCCTAAAAACGAGCATGTTTCATAAGATTAGAAAACAAACTGAAAAGATAAATTTTTGTTCTTAGCCAAAAAAAATTGATGTAGTGGTTTCCGTTCCATGGTCCTTATATCCAATCTCCCATACAGTCAGGAAGGATAACGACGAGAAAAAGGCATACTATCAGGAAGGATCACTAGCGTCTGGATTAAGGTGCATACCGTTTCCGTTTCGTATAGACACCATGCCATGAAGCGGCTAATCATGATGGCGGTTAACTTGGCAACGTCCAGAGTTGTCAGTGGTCGTAACGCCTCCTGATAGAAGGGGAGAATGAAGCAAAGGGTCAGATGAATCGAATCCCCTACCGTGTGAACGCACCATCTTCTGATGGAGGGGGAGAATGAGGCAAATGTGCGGATGAATCGAATCTCGAATCCCCTGCAGTGTGAACGCGCCGCTGCACTAGCGGAATATTTCGTTAATTATGAAGAGTCGATGCCTTGTTATTCGACAGATGGTGCGCCTTTAGGCGACTCTTTCATGAGTCTGAGTAATGGACATCTGCAACGGTAGAAGGCGGGACAGGTATGAAAGTAACCCTCTTAGTTATAGAATATTATGGAAGGTAATTGTATAATAGAGGAAAAAATTATTTAATATAGCCTCTATAAAGGAGCTTAGGTATGACATTGCCCATTCTATATATGGTCGTTCCCTGCTATAACGAGGAGGAAGTTCTGCCGCTTGCCATACGAAAGCTAACAGATGTTCTGACTGCGCTCGTTCAGGAACAATTGGTGTCAAGCGAAAGCCGACTGCTGTTTGTTGATGACGGCAGCCGTGATGCCACTTGGATGCACATCGTCGAAGCGCGTGAACGGAATCCTTGGGTCAGCGGATTGAAGCTAGCTCGCAATGCCGGTCATCAGAAGGCGCTCTTGGCAGGGCTGATGTATGCGAAGAACTTTGCGGACTGCATCATCTCTTTGGATGCCGATTTACAGGACGACGTCGCGGCAGTGAGCGCGTTCGTACGTAAATTCCATGAAGGATATGAAGTCGTCTATGGCGTGCGCGAATGCCGGGATTCCGACACATGGTTCAAGCGCTGGAGCGCTGAATCGTTCTATAAGCTGATGCGCCGAATGGGGATTCCGCTCGTATTCAATCATGCCGACTACCGCTTGATGAGTCGGCGCGCGGTGGAACATCTGGGAGAGTTCCACGAAGTCAATCTGTTCCTGCGCGGTATTGTGCCGCTGATAGGCTTTCGTCAGACCGAGGTCACTTACCGGCGCCAAGAGCGGGCGGCAGGAGAATCCAAATACCCGCTGCGCAAAATGCTGTCATTTGCATGGGATGGTGTTACATCTTTCAGTATTAAGCCGATGCGGATCGTAACGATGCTTGGCTTCATCAGTTTGGGGGCGAGCGCAGTTGCGGGAGCGTATTCGCTCATTTCCAAGATAGTGGGACAGACCGTCTCAGGCTGGACGTCCATCATGCTGTCGTTGTGGTTTATCGGAAGCATACAACTGCTGGCGCTCGGCGTCATCGGGGAATATATCGGCAAAATCTATAATGAAGTGAAACGCAGGCCGCCATATATTATTGATATCGTACTGGCGGATAAGCCTGCGGTTGAACAACCGGCTTGGACGGCCACTAGAGCCTGGTCCAATGGGATGCTATGAGGCCGGTATCGCTGCAGTGGGCCCGATTGTTCGGCCGGTATGCCTTGGTAGGGGTTATTAATACATGCATTGGGCTTGGTCTCATTTATGTGCTCATGCATGCGGCGGGGTGGAATCACTTCGCGTCTACCTTTGTGGGAAATACAGGGGGAGTGATATGCAGTTACGTGTTGAACCGCAGCTATACATTTCGGTACGAAGGGGCGAGGTTTCGCAGCTTTGTCCGTTTTATTGCAATCGCGATGCTGTGCTATGTGTTCGCTTACATGGTGCTGCATCCGCTCATCGCAATAATGATAGAAGGAGCAGTTCCTTCCCTTGCCGCAGCCTGGCGTGATTCGGCAGTCGTATTGGCAGAGGCTGGAGTATACACCATCACTTCGTTTCTGCTGCACCGCAATATTACGTTTGCCGACAAGCGTCCTGTTCAAGTTAACTCATCGTTCCCATTAGAATCTCATGCTGCGGATGACTGTGGGAAGCATCGCAAAGCCGAGCATTAAACGAAATAGAAGTAATTTATAGAAGCAATTTTATGAAGCAAGCAGGAGCATGACTCTAGGGGAGAGTGGGATTGGGAATGAAAAGAATGGATTGGATCACGTGGAGCGCCATCGGAATCGGCGTCGTCCTGCTTGTTTGCATCCTCTTTGCCCCTCCGTTTATCGGGGTGGCCGACAATGGGGATTTTGACCGTATTTTGGGAAGCGGAGGCATATCTCCGCTAAGCGATACTTATTCGTATGAAGACAAATACTTCGGCTACAGCCACTCCAACTATGAATATGGGCCTTTCGCTATCGGATACGTCTCATCGCAAATTCTGTTTGTCTTTATAGCAGGCTTGCTGGGAAGATTGCTCAATCCGGATCAGTTTCCGTTGGAAGCGATGGGCATCGTCTATTCGGTGCTGCTATTGCTGACTTTGTTCATCATTGTTCGTTATGCATGCGCCGGCAAACGTTGGCTGCAAATTACGGTTGCGGCATGCACCTTGTTCATTTTTTTTGATATCGGCTATGTCGCTTATTTTCAGTCATTTTTCGGCGAACCGGTATCGCTTATTTTTTTGCTGCTGTCGACTGCGATTTCGATCGTCTTAGCGGTGCAGAAGAAGCCGGCTTCCTATTGGCTTGCGCTGCTCTTTGGATGCGCCGTCATATTGGCAGCTTCAAAAATTCAGAATGCTCCGGTCGGACTTGCGTTTGCGCTGTATGCCTTCCGACTGTATCGGAAGCGCCCGGATCGTTCATGGAAACGGCTCATCATAGGCGGTTCCGCCTTCATGATAGCAACGACGGGGCTAATATATGTCTTTGCACCGAAGGAACTTAAGCAAATCAATCTGTACCAAACGATTTTTTTCGGAATTTTAAAAGATTCGCCGCATGTGGCGCAAGATTTGGAGGAGCTCGGCATTCCGCAAAAATATGCGGTACTGGCCGGAACGAACTATTTTCAGACCGATGTGCCCATAAAGCAGGATGCGCCCGAATTGACGGAGCATGTCTATTCCCGGCTTGGACACTTTGATGTGGTCGGCTACTATTTGCGTCATCCTGGACGCATCATTGATAAGCTGGAGGCTGCTTCAAGTCAAGCGACGATGATACGGCCTTATTACTTGGGAAACTATGAGAAGGAGTTGGGCAAGCCGCGGGGCGCAATCTCCTATACGTACAGCTTATGGAGTGAAGGTAAAAAGAAACTTATTCCGAAGCATTTTATTTTTTTTATTATCTTCTTCCTGCTATATTTCGCGGTCATTATAAGAGAATATATACGCAATAAAGCGCGCAGACACGTGCTCGATGTCATGCTGCTCGTGAGTGTGGTCGCCATTTTCTCAGTGGCGGTTCCGCTCGTAGGTGACGGGGAAGCCGATTTGGGCAAGCATTTGTTTTTGTTTAATGTCAGTTTCGACATTATGATAGTGTCGTCTGTCGTCTGGTTGGTCGCTCAGGCCCAACGGTTGTTCGATCGTTCGCCGGAGCTGGAGTGAAATGAGGCTGTGACATCGGTCCTTGTCAAACGAATATTATACGTTTACGGTGAAAGAAATGAAGCATAGAGAGTGTTGCTAGAGCGAACCAAGTTACATCAAGAGGGAGAGATTCGCGAGATGGCTCACGCATGCATGGATCATGTCATACGTTCACCGCAAGGTGTCATGTGGAAGACGGTATCAGAGGATTGCAATCTGGCTTGCGACTATTGCTATTACAGCTCATGTCAAGGTAAACCCGGCTCTACAATTCGCCGGATTGATATCAAAGTATTAGAAACGTTTGTTCAAAAATATATGGCTGTCGCATCAGGTGCAGCTTCTTTTGCCTGGCAAGGGGGCGAGCCATTGCTGGCAGGCAAAGACTTCTTCGAGCGCGTCGTCGCGCTGCAAGCGATGTATGCGCCTCCGCATACGGTAATCAGCAATTCCGTTCAGACCAACGGAACGTTAATCGATGAGGAATGGGCAGCCTTTTTCCGCCGCTACTCCTTTTTGCTCGGTGTAAGCTTGGACGGTCCACAAGCGATTCATGACAAGCGCCGGGTAACCGGATCCGGGGCAGGCTCCTACAAGGCGGTCATGCGAGGCATTGATTATTTGCGGCAGGATGGGGTGGATTTTAACATTTTGACGGTCGTGCATGAAGATAACGTGCATGAGGCGGCAGCGCTCATGCAGTTCTATGCGGAGCAGCAATTTACGCACGTGCAGTTTATCCCATGCATGGACTTCCGTTCGCAGGATGTGGATGCGCCCGGACGTTTTGTGATCACTCCAGAACAATATGGACAATTTTTGTGCGAAGCCTTTGATATTTGGTACAACGAAGGGAATCCGTTATTCTCTGTGCGCATGTTCGACAATGTGCTGCAAGTGGAGGTCGGCATGGAGCCGGAGATGTGCATCCACCGCTCATCTTGTCCGCAGACGCTTATTTTGGAACAGAACGGGGACGCTTATCCGTGTGATTTCTTTATCCATGAGCGGTACAAGCTAGGCAATGTCGCCACGGATGAACTGCAGCATATTCTGAACCATCCTGGCTGGAAGCAGTTCCTCCAGATGAAGCAGGATATGCCTGCAGCATGCCGGCAGTGCGAATATGAGCGCTTTTGCCATGGCGGCTGTCCGCGCAACCGCATCGGCCAAGGTTGGGAAATAAACGAGCATACCGATTATTTCTGCGCGAGCTATCGGATGCTGTATGCTTATGCGGCCGAACAAATTCGCCATCTGGGCCGCGTGATTCGCACGCGCGAGCTGGTCCGTTATCAATCGGCAGGCGGCAAGCTTCCCGGCCGCAATGAGCCTTGTTTGTGCGGTAGCGGGCGCAAATTCAAGCAATGCTGCGCGACTCTCTTATCGTGAGGAGAAACCAACCTCATGGGAATAGGAAACAAGCTGATGGGGGTATCCGCTTTCGTCGTTGTTGAATCCAAGTCATTGGAATGAGCATGAGCGGGGATGGCTCGAATTTCAAAGGCGATGCCGCGCGGCATCGCCTTTTCAGTGCATATCTATTTTTCTTACAATCTGAACTCTACCGCTTGATCCAGAGGTCGCCTTTCCATGTCACGACTTGTGCCCACAGCTGGCCTTTACCGTCCTTTTTCTCGTTTTTAATTTTAACGGTTTGCGGGGACAAGGAGCCTACCTTCTTCCCGTTTATCGCATTATATAATGCCGTTGTTTTCTTCAATGTGACCTGTTGAACTTGTTGAGCAGGATCTACAATCCAATATTTCCCTTTATACGTATTGATTTGGAACCATATGAACCCGGAATCGTCCATACGCTCGCTAATAATATTGACTGTTTGCGAACTGAGTACGCCAAGGCGATCGCCGTTCGGTGTTTTATAGAAAGACGTCTTATTCGGAATGATGACGGTTTTGGTCGAAGCATTCGGATCCTTCATCCACGTGTAGCCAACCCATGTATGTATTTTATACCAAGTGATGTTGCTGCTGTCCGTCGTCGCTTCTTCAATCCCGACTTTTTGCGGCGCGAGATAGCCGATTCTTTGACCGCCAACAGCTTCATAGAAAGCCGTCTTCTGTTTTAAATCCATCGTATCTGTCTGTGCGCTTATTGCCCCCGTCGTATTTCCGGTTTCCGCCGCAAAAGCCGCGGTTGCGGATACCGCACTGAATGCTAACGTCAATGCCATCACTGCAGCCAATTTCTTCATTATTGAATTCTCCTCTCTCATGGTTATACAATGGTATAGTTTACAATTCTCAAGTGTGTCCGAAATTGCGCGCATCTCTTTCGTTCACTTGCTTGTACACTATGTAACCGCGCTCAACCAGGATGAAACAGCGTTTTAGAAATTTTTAGGGAAAGGATGGGGAGAATGAGAAAGCTAGGAAAGTGGTTGTTGAGAGTGCTGGCCTTCCTCCTTATTTTATTCATTATTATCGTGATTGCGGCTTATTTCTATATTCGTCCGGGCGAGCCGATAGGCTGGCCGCCGAAGGTCGAAGTTACCTTAATGGAACGATTGGAGCAAATGGTGCACAATCGCTCGCTGCGCTTGCAACTGAAGGAGGATGAGATCAATGCGTTGGGGGCTGAATTTATGGAGACGACGGAGCCATATCGGACCTACAAACAGCAATGGAATATTACCGGGATGCGCATGCGTCTAGATAATGATGCCATGAGTATTGACGTTCAGACAGAAGCTTTTGCTGGCGTTCAAGCTGGAGTGAAGGTCTCTTATCGGTTAGAGTGGAATGAAAGCACACAGACGATTCGGGCCATACCGGAAGGAACGCACGTCAGAGCGTTGACCATTCCTCAATCATGGCTTATGCTCAAGCCGCTGGAGTTCCCGCTGGCATCGCAGCTGCCGACATGGGTTAAAATTAAGCGTGTTGAGTTCACTGCGGACGGTTGGTGGATGACGTTGGGGTTAAAGTTGTAATCATATTTAATGATGTAGGAGAGTGACGTATCCATGCCTAATCGGGAGGAACTGCTGCAGCTGCAGACGAACTTCCGCTCCATGCTGCGCCGCATGCGCATGCAGTGGGATCAGCATTTGGATTCGACTTTGAATCCGACTCAATTCGCCGTCCTCGAACGGCTATATCGACATGGAGCCTTGAAAGTGACCGAAGTGGCCAATGAGCTCTGCTTAACACCGGGAGCGGTGACCGGTATAACTTATAAATTGATGGAAATGAATTATGTAATCCGAAAAGGCGATACGATGGATAGACGCATCAATTATTTGGAGCTGACGGAAGAAGGGCGCAAGCGGGTTATTGAGGTGTCTGCCCAGCGCGAGCAGTTGTTTGTCCGCTTCTTTGAAGGCGTTCCGGATGAGGAGCTGCGTCATTTCATGAATGTATGCAAACAAGTAAATCAAAATTTGGATGAATTTAAACAGAATGGGCAGTAATAATAACGCTGCGTAACTGGAACGAGCATCGCATTCAGACCATTGACGGATGAAGGAGTGAAACGCTATGACGGACGGATGGTGGATAGGGCTTCATCTTGTAATCATAATAGCCTTCATCATCGTGCTGTATCTTATGCAGAGGAAGCATACTTCCTTCACGAAGCGGGTATTTGCCGGCTTGGGACTCGGGATCGCTTACGGTGCAGTACTGCAATGGCTGCATGGTGTCGATCATGCCGTAGTCCATACGGTGAACGATTGGTTCGACATTGTCGGCGGCGGATATGTGCGATTGCTCCAGATGGTCGTTATTCCGCTTATTATCGTGTCCATCATATCTGCCATTCTGAATGTTACTACCAAAGCAGGCGTAGGGAAGATGAGCGCCGTCATTATCGGCATATTAATCGGGACCACTGCGATTGCCGCCGCTGTTGGAATTGCCTCGGTGCTGGTGTTTGACTTATCGGCCGTCGATATCGAAGCGGGGAAGCAGGAGTTGGACCGCGGCAATTTTCTGGACAGCAAATTGGGCGAAGTCAGCGAGATGACGATTCCGAAGCAGGTGCTGGAATTTATTCCGGCCAACCCGTTTCTCGATATGACCGGAGCCAGACAGACATCGACGATTGCCGTCGTGATTTTTGCGGCGTTTACGGGTATTGCCGCATTGGGCGTAGCCCGGAAGAAGCCCGAACATGGAGCCATGTTCAAATCGATGATAGATGCGCTCCACGCGATTGTGATGCGAATGGTAACCATCGTGCTTCGTCTCACTCCTTATGGTGTGTTAGCGTTAATGACACGGGTCGTATCCACGACGACTCCGGCTGAAATTTTAAAACTAGGAGAATTCGTGCTTGCTTCTTATGTCGCGCTGCTCGTCATGTTCGGTATCCATCTGCTATTAATGGCATTGTCGGGAGTATCCCCGATTCGCTATGTGAAAGGGGCGCTGCCGGCATTGGTGTTCGCATTTACGTCGCGGACTAGCGCCGGCTCTATCCCGATTAATGTCGATACGCAGGTAGGGCGGCTCGGCGTCCCCGAGAGCTTTGCCAATTTCAGCGCTTCGTTCGGCGCGTCCATGGGACAGAACGGGTGCGCCGGCATTTATCCGGCCATGCTTGCCGTCATGATCGCACCGACCGTCGGAATCGACCCGGCCACCCCTGGATTTCTGCTGCAGCTTGTTGCCGTCGTCGCCGTCAGTTCTTTCGGTGTGGCTGGTGTTGGCGGTGGTGCGACCTTCGCAGCGCTTATCGTGCTGTCCTCCATGAACTTGCCTGTCGCTCTGGCTGGATTGCTCATCTCCGTAGAGCCGCTCATCGACATGGGGCGCACCGCTCTGAACGTAAATGGTTCAATGACGGCAGGCGTACTGTCATCCCGTTGGCTTGGCCAGTGGGATAAGGATCGATTTCTTCATCAGAAAGCCAATACTCAAGACGATATCGCGTAACGAAAAAACGATTCGCTTTCCTTAACGGGAAAACGAATCGTTTTTTTTGTTGTATATGGATGGAAATCATAGTATCGTCTCGATTCATCTGCTATGATACTTTACGACCGGTAATGAGGGAAATTACAAACAGGATCAGGAATAAGAAGAACAGAAATTTCGCAATGGACGCCGCAGCCTCGACAATGCCGAAAAATCCAAAAACTCCTGCAATAATCGCAATAATTAAAAAAATGACGGACCATCGTAACATTGTAATCCTCTCCTTTGTTTGGTGATATTGTGAATTACGGATACATAACCGGGCTGTACGCAGCATGAAACAATTATCGCAGCTTGTTTCGCGCGAACCGGCAAGGGGTACTTATAGATGATTCTTTCAACTTCTGTAAGCAACTATCCGATAAGAAATGAATGCAAGTAGATATAACACTTTCTGAAAGGCGGAGATTTTCATGTTAGTAGGAATAAGCTCATTAATAGCGGCCATCGCTTTTGTCGTATTGGTCGTATTTCTCATCCAGACGCTGCAGTCCGCGAAGCTGTCGCTCGATCGGGCGGCCAAGACGTTGGAAGAAGTGCAGCATACGGTAGAATTATTAAGCGGCGATTTACAGGCAATTACGAAAAACGCGAATCATGTCACAACGGAACTGTCCGAGCAAATGAAAAAAATAGAGCCAGTCGTTGATTCGGTCCAGCATGCAGGTGAGGCGTTGAACGAAATTACGTTGGCTGCGAAGCAAATCTCTGTCGGATTGGTGAACGGCGTGCGCAAAGCCGCTGTCCGGTTCGAGCGCAAACCAAGCACTGCAGCAGCACCTGCTGAGAAGCGTGAATCGAAGCCCGATCCTGATCTACAGGACAGACACGAAGCGATGTCAGCGAGCCAGGCGCCAGTACAGGCTCCGACATCCAACGTGCCTCTGAGTGATGCACAGCCGAATCATCGTGTTGCACCAGCTAGTCTGGTACCTGCTGAGACTGCCGAGACACCTGCGGAGGTTGGACAGCAAGCGGCATTGCAGGCGCAGGCCAATCAAGTGCAAGGAGCGGATAACAACCGCCAAGATTGGCGCGCATGGGTAGATCTCGGTACGAAGGCGTGGCAGTTGTGGAGACAAGGAAACTAGACAATGAGCCGGTTAAGCGATATCGTTAGCCGGCTTTCGTTTTTCCCTAAATATGGCCATTTTCTGTTAAAATCTTAAATATTAATGCGAAAGCGCGTTTTTTTCCGGTATAGTGGTAATTAGGTTTTTTTTTTGTGTACGGTTATGGTGCGCGACATCAAATAAATTGTAGAAGGGAGGAGAGTATGATGAATGTTCTCGTTGTGGATGACAACCCAACGAATGTCATGCTCATTCGCGAAATCTTGCGCAAAGCAGGGTATAACGGGATTCAGACTGCTGCCTCTGCTCGTGAAATGTATAATGTTTTAGGTATGGAGGGACCGTTAGGACCCTTAAAAGTGCCTGATATCGATTTGATTCTATTAGATATGATGATGCCTGAAATAGACGGCTTGGAAGCTTGCCGTACGATTCAGCAGTATTCGGAGCTAAGAGATATTCCTATTATTATCGTCACGGCGATCGGCGACTCTCATATGCTGGCCGAAGCGCTAGATGCGGGAGCGGTTGACTATGTGACGAAGCCGATCAACCGCATCGAGCTGTTGGCGCGCATCCGGCTGGCGCTGCGCTTGAAGCGAGAGAAAGATTGGCATAAAGAACGCGATCGGCACATTCGCGAGGAGCTCCGGCTTGCCGCCAAAGTGCAGACTTCAGTATTAACGGAGCCGTTCCATGACGATCACATCACGATAGATGCGCTCTATCAGCCTTCTGAAGAGCTTGCGGGCGATTTATATGCATGGTTCCCGCTAGGTCAGGGCCGTTATGGCATTATCATTATTGATATGATGGGACACGGCGTTTCTTCGGCGCTGCTGTGCATGTTCATTGCCTCCGTGCTTCGTGATGCGGTGATGCAGATCGAACAGCCGGATCTTGTCCTGAAACGGTTGAATACGAAATTTCATCAGCTTCATATGAATGGGAATTTAATGCTCTATTATATGACGGCGCTATATGTGGTCGTCGATACGAACAAGCAATGCATTCAGTATGCAAATGCGGGTCATCCGCCGGGAATCGTCATGATGGAGGATGGCCACATGATCGCCCTTGAATCGACAGGGTATCCAGTCGGCATGTTCCCTGAATTGGAAGTAGAGACGCATGAGGTGCCGTGCAAATCGCGTGCGCGCATGGCATTATACACGGACGGGTTGATGGAAGCGGCAGGAGATACCGTGGAGACAGCGATGAAACGGATGGCGCAGCTGCTGAAGCAAGAGTCGTCGTTTCAGTCGAAGGCGTGGAATGAGATGTTTCATCCATCGTCAGACATCGACAGCAAAGATGACAAATGTCTTATCTGGGTGGACGTCCATTGATTTATAGAGGTTGTTGAAAAGGACCTTTTTGAACACGCAATAATAGAGGGAGGAACGGACGTTGAAGATACGAACGAAGCTAATACTCGGATTCGTCTTGTTCATAGTCATCATTTCTTCATTAGGTTCGGTGTCGTATGTTCGGATGAGCAGCTTGAAGCAAGACCTGGATCGCTTCTATTCGGACAACTTCCGCAAGGTCGAATTGGCTTTCAACGTGCGGGATGATGCGAACAACATCGCCCGCGGGATCGTCACGGAGCTGTTGAATCCGGATTATGGCGCCCCTGAAGCGCAGGACAAAATCAATGAGGAATTGCAAACTCGCGAGAAGATTATGAATTCTCTAGAGGAATTGGACGAGAAGATGATAAGTCCGCAAGAGCGTCAATTGATGGATAAGGCGAAGCGGGATTGGAAAAGATTCGACGAGTATGTTGCCCAAGCCGTGAACTTAAGTGAAGATGACCGCTATGAGGAAGCGAACAAGCTTCGCAACAAGGTTGGCTTGGATTATCAGAAAAACTTGTTGAACAGCCTGAACGATTTAGCACATTATCATGAAACGAAAATCAATGAACAAGTATTGACCGCAACCAAAAACTATGAAAATGCCGTTAGTTGGACGGTGGGCATTATGGTGCTCGGACTCATCATTACTTGCGGTGTAATGCTGTGGGTTATTCCGGGCGTGATGCGGAATTTGAACACGATGTCACTTATGGTGCGCAGTCTGGCTCGCGGCAGATTACGAGTCATTCGCAAGCTCAAGCCGCACACGAATGACGAAATCGGAGAAGTCATTAACGTGTTCAAACAGATGGCGGAAGATATCGAAGCGCGCAAGCTTAGCGAAGAGCAGTACCGGAAATTGCAAGAGGAGGAAGCGTGGGTCGACGGGAATATTGCCCGCGTCACGGAACTCTTGAATGGCGCCACGACGCTCAATCAAGTCGGACAGACCTTCGTCAGCGAATTCGTTCCGACGCTCGGAGCGCAATACGGGACTTTGTTTATCCGCGATGAATTGAAAAATCCAAAGCGATTCCAATTGTTCGGCACCTATGCTGCCAGTGACGACTTGGATGCGGATCAGCAATTTATGATCGGGGAAGGCTTGAACGGGCAGTGTGCGGCCGATGAGAACCCGATTATCGTGCGTGATATGAAGGATTGCTCGATTCGAATCCAATCGGGAATATGCCAATCGCAACCGATTGAGCTGATCCTTTACCCAATTAAGTTCGAACGCCGTGTCGTCGGGGTGCTGGAGCTCGCCTCCCTGCAGTCCATGACTGACTTGCAATATCGATTGTTGGAACAGCTGGCCACGAATCTCGGGGTCATTATCCATACGATTAACGGCCGGTTGCGTGTTGAGGAGCTGCTGCGCGAATCACAGGCGTTAACCGAAGAACTGCAATGTCAATCGGAAGAGTTAATGACGCAGCAAGAAGAGATGCGCCGTTCGAATGAGCATCTGGAATCTCAGACAGAGGCATTGAAGCGTTCGGAGGAAATGCTGCAGCGTCAGCAGGAGGAGCTGGAGCATTATAATACAGAGCTCATCGCCAAGACGCGTGCTCTGGAAGAACAGATGCTGACGACCCAAGAGAAAAATGAAGAGCTGGAACGCACGCGCACGACGCTTGAACGTCAAACGCTGCAGTTGGCTTTGTCATCGAAGTACAAATCTGAGTTTTTGGCCAACATGTCGCATGAGCTGCGCACGCCGCTCAACAGTCTTCTGGTGCTGTCACAGCTGCTGTCTGAAAATAAAGAGGGCAACCTGCAGGATAAGCAAGTGGAGTACGCCCGCACCATTCATATGTCAGGCTCGGATCTGCTGAAAATGATCGATGAAATATTGGATCTATCCAAGATTGATGCCGGCAAGATGAAGTTGAATTTTGAAGAGGTCTATTTAGGAGAGCTTGGCTCCTTTATGCATGACAGCTTTGCAACAATAGCAGCGCAGAAGGGGCTCCGTTTTGAAGTGAACATCGAGGACGGCTTGCCGGACAGCTTCATCACGGATGGGCATCGCGTGAAGCAAGTCGTGCGGAATTTGCTGGGGAACGCCTTTAAATTTACGAACGAAGGTGCGGTGAAGCTGGACATTGTGCAAGCGTCGGCAGAGGAGCTGCCTGCCCACTTGAGAGAGACAGGCCAAAGCTATATGGCCTTGCGTGTAACGGATACCGGCATCGGCATTCCGAAGGACAAGCAGGCGCTCATCTTTGAGGCATTCCAGCAATTGGACGGCACGACAAGCCGGAAATACGGCGGTGCCGGCTTAGGCCTGTCTATCAGCCGCGAGCTTGCGCGACTGCTGGGCGGCAGACTGCATGTTGAGAGTCATGAGTACGAGGGAAGCATATTCACATTCTATGTTCCGCTCAAGACTGCTCAGCAAGCAGCTGCCGAAGCTGGTTCGCCGCCTCTGTCGGACGCGTCCGCGAAGCAGGACGCAGCAGGGGCATCGGCGTTACCGAAGGGGCAACGAGAGGCGCAGCATGCGGCTGAGCAAGAGGCTGGACTGGCTGCATCAGCCAAGAAGCGCGCTTCCCGTCATGGCAGCGATTCGAAGGAAGTGCTGCACATGGCATGGGATGAAGCGATCAAGCAGGAGGTTGCTGCCGCTCATGAGAGTGAATCGAGCCGCTCCTGGCCATTTGAACGCACACGGAGGCTGCTCATTGTAGAGGATGACGGCCCGCAGCGGCAATCGCTTATTGCCTTGATTGAAGGTGTCGACGTATCGGTGACCGCCGTGTCGACTGGCACCGAGGCGCTGAAGCAGTTAGCTGATCGCAAGTTTGACGGTATGGTGCTTGATTTGCTGCTTCCGGATATGACTGGCTTCGAGCTCATGGATCACATCAGCCGCAATCCTCAGCTTAGACGGGTTCCTATCATCGTTTACACTGGCAAGCTGCTGGATGCGAAGGAAGAGACGGAGCTGAAGAAGCGTACGCAGAGCATCATCATTAAAGACGTAAAATCGGCAGAGCGTCTGCTGCAAGAGACAATGCTGCTGTTGAACCGCATAGATGCGAACGACGCTGATGAGGATACGTATGGGCATGGACATACGTCCAATGACGAGCTCTTGTCAGGCAAACGCGTGCTGCTGGTCGATGATGATGTCCGCAATGTATTTGCGCTGTCAAGCGCGCTGGAGCAATACGATATGGATATCGTGTATGCGGAAAATGGGCGTGAAGCGCTCGAAGCATTGGGCGAGCATGCCGATTTCGACCTTATTTTGATGGATATGATGATGCCGGAAATGGACGGCTATGAAGCAATGCGCCGCATTCGGGAGATACCGCAGTTCGAGAAGCTGCCGATTATCGCGCTGACGGCGAAGGCGATGAAGGAAGACCGCAACAAATGCATTGAAGCCGGAGCATCGGACTACGTAAGCAAACCGTTCCAAACAGAGCAGTTGCTTTCGCTCATGCGCGTCTGGCTGTATAAATAAGGGGATCATTATTAACTGATATGAAGGAGCAAGGATGGACATGAACGGTAACAGCCTCGGTTTACATGACGACAAGAGACGGCCTCAAGATACTGACCGAGAACGAATTGAAATCGAACTGTTACTTGAAGGGGTTTTTCGGGTATATGGTTATGACTTCCGAGATTATGCCTATCCTTCGCTCAAGAGACGAATATGGCATCAAGTGTTCTTCGAACAAGTGGATACGATATCGGAGCTGCAGAGCCGCGTCTTGCACGAACGGGACTGCTTGCAGCGGCTAGTGCACAGCTTATCGATTCCGGTGACGGAAATGTTCCGTGATCCATCCATGTTTAAGGCGTTTCGCCAGCAGGTCGTCCCGTTGCTGCGCACGTACCCTTACATTCGGATTTGGCACGCGGGATGTTCGACTGGGGAAGAAGTATATTCCATGGCAATCTTGCTGCATGAAGAAGGCTTGTATGAAAAATCTAGACTATATGCGACAGATATGAATTCGCGCTCGCTGCACCAGGCAAAAGAAGGCATTTGTCCGTTGGACAAAATGAAAGTGTACACGAAAAATTATATGGAAGCGGGAGGCACGAGTTCGTTCTCGGAGTACTACACCGCTTCCGGCGATGGCGTGGTCATTCATCCTTACTTGCGCAAAAACATTATTTTTGCGGAGCATAACTTAGCAACAGATCGTTCTTTTAATGAATTTAACGTTATTCTATGTCGGAATGTCATGATTTACTTTAATGAACCGTTACGCAATCGCGTTCATCAACTGTTCTACGAAAGCTTGGCGCCGCTTGGCGTGCTTATTGTCGGTTCGAAGGAATCCTTGCACTTCACCGAACGTGAATCTCAGTATGAGGAAGTGGAGCGCAACGAGAAGATTTACCGCAAAATTCGGTAGGAGGTATTGTGATGGCTACGTTGGAGCCGATAAATATCCTGCTCGTCGATGACCGACCAGAGAACTTGTTAGCGCTCGAAGCTGTACTATCCGAGGAGAGCTACCGTTTAGTGAAAGCAACCTCCGGCGAAGAAGCGCTGCGGCATCTGATGAAAGAAGAGTTTGCTGTCATCGTGCTTGACGTTCAAATGCCGGGGATGGACGGGATTGAAACGGCAAAGTGGATTAAGGCGCGCGACAAAACAAAAAACATTCCGATTATTTTCGTGTCTGCAAACTATAAGGAAACCGAGCATCTGTTCGCTGGTTATTCTGCCGGCGGCGTGGATTATATGGTCAAGCCCTTTGTCCCGCATATTCTGAAATCGAAAATTCATAGCTTTGTCGGCATGTTTCAGGCGCAAAAAAGGCTGCAGGCCCAAAAGATGCTGCTTCATCAGAAGACGCATGAACTGGAGCGAATGAACCGGGAATTGGCGGCTGCCAAAGAAGCGGCGGAACGGGCGGCCTTGGCGCGAACTCAATTTCTAGCTATGATGAGCCATGAAATTCGCACTCCGATGAACGGGGTCTTAGGCATGGTGGACTTATTGCTTGATACAGAATTGTCGCCGGACCAAGGCAATTATGCTGAATTGATTCGCAAGAGCGCGGATTCGCTCATACGGACGATTAATAATATTTTGGATTTCACGAAGATGGAGTCAGGCAAACTAGAGCTGGAAGAATTCCCGTTCGATTGCTCTGCTTTGGTGACCGAAGTGTACGAATTATTTACAGCCGAGGCAGGCAAACGGGACTTGAAGCTTGCTTATTCGTTGGATCCAGACGTACCGAACTGTCTATACGGAGATATGCTGCGTTTGCGGCAGGTTCTCATTAACCTTGTAGGAAATGCTGTGAAATTTACGGATGCGGGTGAAGTGAACATCCATATTTCTGTCTTGCAATCAATGCGGAATGGAACCGACGAGATGCATCGGATTCAGTTCGAGGTAAAAGATACGGGTATCGGCATTCCGTCTGATAAAATGGGCGGGTTATTTCAGCCCTTCGCACAATTGGATTCTTCCATGAACCGGAAATACGGCGGAAGCGGATTGGGACTTGCGATTTGCAAATCACTTGTCCAGTTAATGGATGGCGATATTCGCACCGTGCCGGCAGAGGAAGGAGCTTTGTTTATTTTTGACGTCTGGCTTCGAGGCTATTATGAACAAAATTAGTAATACTGCGTGTTCAAAAAGGTCGGTTTTCAGCATCGAGAAGGTTGTAGGAACTCGAAGAAAGAGCAGCGCAGTGTAGGCGAGACTACATGAGCAGCGGACTTCGAGAGTGAATGCAAGATTCGATGCCGAGTTACTTTCTGAGTGACTTCGTGATCAAAAGCGGACTTTTTGAACAACCTCTAATAGTACGTGTTTAAAAAGATGTTTCGCGTGAAGCGTTTAAGGTTATTTACCTGTAAGCATCATACCTACACATAGGAGAGGAAAATATGAGCGGAAATAAATTTTCGGTAACGACACAACAAGATAACGATAAAGTGGTTGTACAATTACAGGGCGATTTGGACCTGGCGGCAGCTAAAGAGTTCCGCGCATTTATGGGACCTATCGTTGACGATGCGGCCATTGATTTAGCGCTTGATTTAGAACAACTTACTTATATTGACAGCACAGGGATTGGCATTTTAATATCGATACTGAAAATGCGTCATGAACAGCAGGCCTCGTTTACGATTGTGAATGTGCCGCCGCATGTGCAGAAGCTGTTCGATATGACGGGGATTTCGAAGTTTTTAACTCCGAACGCTTAAATCTAACACATTACGAAAGGGAATGGATCATGGATAAGGAAAGAGCGCTAAAGCGTGTTAAATTAGCATTGCCAGCCCAAGCTGAATACGTTGAACTGGCCCGTCTTGCACTGTATGGAATTGCGAGCCGCATTGGATTTTCTTATGAAGAGATTGAAGACATGAAGGTCGCTATTTCAGAAGCCTGCAATAACGCAGTGCTGTATGCATATGATTCACCTGGCGGAATGGTCGAAATATTATTTGAAGTGAACGACGACGAAATTGGAATCGTCATCCAAGATGAAGGAAGCAGCTTTGACGCAGAACGCAAGACGAGCAGCTTGGCAGGCTGGCACGAGAAGAGCCTCGATGAGGTACAAGCAGGGGGGCTAGGGTTTTATTTAATGCAGGCCTTGATGGATGAGGTGGAAGTCATGAGCGTGGAAGGGCGCGGTACCGTTGTCAAGATGAAAAAACGATTGCAAACAAGCGGAGAGCTTATATGAGGGCTGAATCCCATGGCGCAATGGAACATGCCAATGATCTTATTCATCAATATCAAGACACGAAAGACAACGATATCGCCACCATCCTAATCAAGAAGTACGAACCCATGATTAAAATGGCAGCCGGTAAAATTTCCCGCAATCGCCCCGACTTGTTTGAGGATTTGATGCAGGTCGGCAATATGGCACTTATCCGCTTGCTGCAGCAGTTTGACAGTTCTTTGGGTGTACCGTTCGAAGCGTATGCGATGAAGAGCATGATCGGCCATATGAAAAATTTTCTGCGTGATAAATCATGGTACATTCAAGTGCCGCGCCGGATTAAAGAAAAAGGAGCGCTCGTCCAGCAGACGATTGATGAGTTGACTGTACGGTTGGAGCGTTCACCGAACGTCGAAGAAATCGCAGCGAAGCTCGAGCTTACCGTAGAAGAAACGGTGGAAGTATTGGCTGGACGTGAATGCTATCATTATGTTTCTTTAGATACGCCGCTGTCTCAAGATGAGAGCGCGGCAACGTTAGGAGAACTTATTAGTTCGGATACGGATGACTATAAAGCGGTGGAGCGCAAGATGGACTTGACAGAGGCCATGAAAGCGCTAAAGCCGGAAGAACAGCAGGTGCTATCATTGGTTTTTGATGAAGGCCTGTCGCAGCGCGCCGCAGCTGAGCGATTAGGTGTATCGCAAATGAGCGTGTCCCGCATACAGCGGCGAGCGACTGATAAATTAAGGCAGATTCTCACTTCACAAGACCATACCTAAACATAATGAAGATGCTTTTCCTCATGAGGTTCTAGGGCAAGCATCTTCATTATGTTTAACTGTTGGAGGTCTATTGGGTCTTCGTCTGCACTTTCTTAATGTCTTCGCCAAGCTGCTTAACTGCTTGCTCATTCGGTGCCATCGTGTTCAGCGTATCTGCAGGGCTCTCTGTCGCAGCCGCCGCTTCATGACACGCGATTCCAAGCTCGCTCGCTAACTTAGAACATAGCGCTTGCAAAATATTGGCTGCCTTGTGCTCCAGAAATGAAGGTACGGGATGAAGGCCTGAAAAGCCCGCATTAACGGTGTCAATGCGCAAATCCCCGTTGGCGAGCTTAGCGGCCGGAACCGTAAACATGTGGCTTGCACGGTCTTTATCTAGTTGTTCATTGACGAGTCCCAATACGAATACGACTTGTTCACTGCACTGTATACCGGTGAAGCCGTGCTGCAAAAACAATTTGCGCACGGCTTCAGCTTGAGCGGAAACAGGGGGTGGTATGGCTGTCATGGAATCCCTCCCGTTATACTTCTTCTTTCAATTGAGCGGCAACTTCTTCCGCAACATCAGCGGATGCTTCTTTCAGCTCATTCGCGGTGCTAGTCACTGAATCTTTGACGCTGGCAGCCAATTGTTGAGAGGCGTCTTTCACACCGCTTACGACGGCTTCAGCTGTAGCTCCGACTGTCTTCACGACTTCTGAAGTGCGTGTACCCAAGTCGCAAGCGATTTCTTTTGTTTTGCCGCCAACGACCTGAGCTTTTTCGCCCAAATCCGAACGTAATTCACGGCCTGATTTTGGAGCGAGCAGCAAAGCGGCTGCTGCGCCGAGAAGACTGCCGACGACAAGACCTTTTACGAATGTTCCACCTGCGCAATTGTTATTGTTTTCTGTATTTTGACTCATGACCATCTCTCCTTTTAACCTATTTCTTTATATTGCTTTAAGGAGGATTACACCTATTTATGCAATTTGAAACAGCATTGTGTTGAAAATATGGAGCTTCATGCTGCAAATCGTTATTATGATGTAATCGAATTGCCTCCCCTGCCTTTGAGCCATTGCATTGCATAAATGCAAGCAAGTAACCAAGCTGCTCCTGCAGCGTAACCGGCTATAACATCCGTTACGAAGTGTACGCCTAAATAAATGCGGCTCAGTCCAATGCAGACGATGAGCAGCAGGGTCAGCACAAGCACGTAAGCCGCAGGCTTGCCTTGCTCCTTCAAGTGCAGCCATATAATGTAGCCAAGCATGCCGTAGAAAGACATGCTGACCATGGAATGTCCGCTTGGGAAGCTGTAGCCGCTCGCCTGCACCCAGTGCTCCCAATCCGCCGGCCGCGCCCTTTGAATCAGATGCTTCATTACTTCATTAAACAACGAACTGCCGATAAGCGCAATGAAAAGGCTCATCGCATCCCACCGTCGCTTGAGTATGAATGCCAAAACGGCAGCTAATACGAGAGCAATCGGTATAATAATATGACTGGAAGCCAGATGTGTAATAATGGTAACGAACTCCGTAAATGAAGGAGAAGCCACGGAACGTACCGTATCGGTAACAGCCAGATCGAACTTATGGAAGCTGTCGCTCATTACGCCTTTTGTAAGGATGAAGAGAACAATAACCAATGCGGGCACGGTTATAATTCCCCATAACAGATTTAACGTGAACTTTGCTGACGGTTTAGCAGCAGAAGAAGGGGACTGAAATTGATTTTTAGATATTGTCATTGCTTCTCCTTTAGGTGTATGGTAGAAAAGGAACAATCGCAATTCAAGAAGCGCATGGAAGCACAACATGAAATTTTGGTAAATATATATATGCATACCATATTACCATAGATGGATGCAACCTTATGTAATATAAGCAGGTGCTGCAAGAAAGAGGTATAATTTACGATGCTGGTTCCATTTGGATGGCAAAAAGGAGAAAGTCGAGATGCATGAACAGTTAGTAGTAGAGACTCGGAACGGTTGGCTTGAATGTGAGCATAGGGGCTCCATTTGCGGTATCGATCGGAATTTACATATTTCTTATGCGCTTGGGGATATTCAGTCTCCGATGTTCTTGCGTTCGGCGGGCAAACCTCTGCAGGCGATCCCTGTCGTGCGGAATGGAGTGCTGGAACACTATGGGCTCGATGACAAGGAATTAGCGCTCATGACCGCATCTCATCGCGGGGAGTCGTATCATATTGAGACGATGGAGCACATCATGGAGCAGAGCGGGCTCGAAGAAGACCGGCTTATCTGCAATCCGTCCTACCCGTTGAACGAAGAGGCGAAGGAACTGTTTCTGCGTGCGGGCGGACAGCGGCGAAGAGCGTATCATAACTGTGCTGGCAAGCATTTAGGCGTGCTCGCCTGGAGCAAGATGATGAATTGGGATTTGGGGACATATACCGAGCCTGATCATCCAGCACAGGTGGAGATTGCACGTACGCTGTCGGAGATGTCGAACATGTCGTGCGAACAGATGCGGGCGGGTACCGATGGGTGCGGATTCCCCGTCTATGCGCTGCCGTTGCCAGGCATTGCAACCGCTTATTTGAAGCTCGCTTGTCCCGAGCTGATTGAAGATGCAGATACCCGTCGAGCGGTCACTCGGATAAGAAAGGCGATGCAGCGTTACCCTCTTCTCGTCGGTGGAACGCAACGAATCGATTCCATCTTAATGGAGGATGACAATATTATTGCCAAGGGCGGATTCAAAGGCATATTCGCTTTTGCTCTGCGCAGCGAAGGATTGGGCTTCGCCTTCAAGGTGGCAGACGGTTCGGACGAAGAGTGGGCTCTCATTGTTGCTTCGATATTAGAGCAGATCGGATATGAGCGCACGGAGACGATCGAGAGCATTCGCCGGCAGTTTCCGGAAACGCTGACCAATGATAACGGGAAGACGGTAGGCGCGCAGAAAGCTGTGTTTACGTTCAATTGATATACATCATAACTTTACATCACATTGGATGAGGTGACCTTATGAATTCTATCGTACTTGAAGTTATCGGAACGACACTGCAGGAGGTTAAGACGGCTGCACAGCACGGAGCCGACCGAATCGAACTGATTACGGGTATTACGGAAGGCGGGCTTACGCCAAGCATCGGGCTCATTGAAGAGGCATCCGCTGCCGTTGATATCCCTGTTAACGTGATGGTGCGTCCGCATAGCCGCTCCTTCGTCTATGATGCAGACGATATGCGCACTATCGTTGAGGATGTGCGGCGTATTCGCCAGACCGGAGCCAATGCGATCGTATTCGGCGCACTAACGCCGGGAGGGAAAGTTGATGTTCCCGCTTTGGAACACGTGCTGGAAGCTGCTGACGGCATGCAGATGACGTTCCACCGCGCTATTGATGAGGCAAATGATATTTACGAGGCGCTGGACGTGCTCTTAGCCTATCCGCAAATTACGACGGTCCTTACGTCCGGCGGCAAACCGAGTGCGCTGGATGCGCGTGCAGAACTTGCTGCCATGGTTCGTCAAGCCGAAGGGTCTAAGTTGGTTATACTGGCCGGAAGCGGCTTGAAGCAGGATGCGGTGTCCAGCTTTGTACGGGATACGGGCGTTCAACAAGTTCACTTCGGCTCCAATGTGCGGGTGAACGGACAAGCCTTGTCTCCTATCGATCCGGGTCGCCTCCGCACCTTGAAGGCAACGATTCGCTCGCTATAGACAAAGGAAATCTCCCTTATCTGCCGTGTGGTGCTGCAGGATAAGGGAGATTTTTGCTTTACTATGCTTGATGAGGGTTCTTCCAGCCTTGTTCCAGCTTGTGTAGCGGATATTTCATTTTGCGCAAAATGGATTCCATCGCAGTCACTTCAGATCCTCATTAAGAACGACGCAACCGACCCAATTCCGATACGAGCGCTTCTACTTCACTAATGCTGAATGAGGGCTTGCTGATCACGATATCGTAAAGGTCCTTAATATCATCATATTGCTCCACGGAAAATGCAGATGACTGCATAGCGGCAGCGGTTGCCATTTTCAATCTGTCTTTAATCGTGTCGATCATTTGTTCCACGCTAGCTTGTGTTCTATCCTGTACACTCATCATTCGTTCCTCCTCGGACGTACTTCTTCCAACATGCTCGTATTGTATCACGAATGCACCGGAAACTAAACGCTGAACGGCGACGTTGCGCTCGGGCTCATTTCTCCATCCGGAGGTCTATACTTATGCACTTGGCAGAGAGTGCATTGTGAAGTACAATAAGGCATCATGTGGAGAAAAAAGGAGTACCCATCCGATGCAAGGCAACTTAATTTCGAATCTGGAAGTTCCGCTTACGGGGCACAGGCATAAACTGTCGGGGAAGCAGCTAGACGCTTTTTTTCGACAGCTGGAGATGAAGTATTCGATAGAGCACATGATGTTTGTCTGTATCGGTACAGACCGTTCCACGGGGGACGCGCTTGGGCCGCTGGTTGGGACGCGTCTTGCAAAGAGCGGATTGCGTCATGTTATCGGCACGCTGGATAATCCATGCGATGCCTCCAATCTGGAAGAGCGGCTTGCTGCGATTCCGGAAGGAATGGTGACGGTGGCGATTGACGCATGCTTAGGGCATCCATCTACGGTCGGCCATTTCTTAGCGAGCGATCAGCCGCTGCTGCCTGCGGAATCGGTCGGCAAGCCGCTGCCTGCAGTCGGGCAATATAGTATTGCGGCCGTAGTGAACGTGAACGGACCGAAGCCGTACTGGACACTGCAGACCACATCCTTGCGCGTCGTAATGAACATGGCAGATGAGCTTTCCGATGCTATCATCCGTTCAGTTCTTTGAAATCGACATGCATAATTAATCAGACTTTCCCATAGAAATGATGACGTGGGCCAAAATAGAAGATGTTGAAACAGGGCCCCGAAACAAAAAAAGGAGCCGGAACATCCATTCCGCCTCCACACACTTAAGGTTATATCACGTAAAAAAAAGGAAACAGCTGCGTTTTGATCCGTTCGTGGGGAACGGGTCATTTTTTATCGTGCCGGTCCGTCAGCTTTAGAATGAGCTGAACCAGGCCAAGAATAAACGCGCTCGTGGCAAAGAACATTTCGAACCCTTCCATGATCGTCACCCCCTTTCTGCAGCGAATGAAGAAAACTGGAGCAAATCCTGCGCCGTAGAAGGTGCTGATTCAATTATTTACAGTTTGTGTAATATACTCTATACTTATGGACGATTTGGGCATGCTAGAATCTTTGGACATGAAATCGTAAATTTTTTTTGTAATATTTGTAAAGTATGCATATCAGACTGCAGACCCGCATATCTTTAAATTTATGATGGAAAGAGGGGATGAAAGATGACGCGTATCCGAGTGAATACAAATTTCAACATGCATGTCGAGGAACAAGGGCGAGGCCCTGCTATTATAATGCTGCACGGCTTTTGCGGAAGCTCGAAATATTGGTCTTCCCTTATTCCGCTGCTATCTGAACAATACAGGGTGATCGTTCCGGACCTGCGGGGACATGGTAAGAGCGACGCACCAGTCGGAGCCTATACGATTGAGCAAATGGCGGATGACATCTTGGACTTGGCGAACACGCTGGAGCTCTCCAAGTTCGTTCTGCTCGGTCATTCGCTTGGCGGATATATCACGCTATCATTCGCACAACGGTACGCCGATCGCTTGAACGGATTCGGATTGATTCATTCGACCGGGTATCCGGATACAGAGGAAGGCAAACAGAAGCGTGTGGCTACAGTGCAGTCTTTGCAAGCCGAGGGCATCGTTCCGATGGTGGACGAGCTTATTCCGAAGCTGTTCGCAGCCAGCCACATTGACGAACATGCGGAACAGGTGAGCAAGGCGAAGGAAATTGGCTATCTTACACCTCCACAAGGCGCCGCGGGCGCTGCGCTGGCGATGCGGGAACGTCCTGATCGGACTGCGGTGCTTGCCGCGACGGCGCTGCCGTTGCTCTTGATTGCTGGAGAGCAGGACGGAATTGTAACCTCGGACAAGACGTTTACGGTGAGTGGCCCGAATGTGACTCAAGTGACATTGACGGATGTTGGGCATATGAGCATGATGGAATCGCCAGAGCGTCTTGCGGATGTGGTTGCTTCATACATGCATCAGATTCGAGCGTAACAGAGCTACTCCTTACCTCATTGGCATTACAATGACGGCGGGCGCCTCCCTTGTGGGTGGCGTCCTTTTTCGTTATACTGTAGCTGATCTTCGACGAGCGCCGTTTGAGCAATGGTGCTAATTCAGTTGCATGTCTTTCCGTCGGATGAGCGGTATCATCCATATCAATGCCAATTCAGGTCGGGGTGAGAAGAAGATGTACCGGAGAGATTATTTGTTACGTTTAATTGAGGAAATGACACAAATGATCGGCAAAGCGATGGGACTTCGCGAGCAGAAGAAACGGACGGAGCTGCTATTTGAATGGGATGAACTGATGCAGCGGCGCTTCCGTATTAACGGTGAGCTGTCCGATAAGCTGTCGGCTGATGATATGATGCGTCTCTTCATGACCAATGGACGTTTGCATGCCGATGAGCTGCAGGCGTTCGCATTCCTTCTCTTCGAACGGGCGAAGCTGGAGAAAGAAAAGGGGCTGCATGAAGACGAGGAAAGACATCTCGATTCGCGTCTTGAAGGTGTGGAGCTCAGGCAGGCGGAAGCCATGTATATACGGCGTTCCATGAAAGCCTTGAATTTGCTGCTTGAAGCGATGCTGCACGGCAGCGATCGGAAAGTGCTTCCGGTTATGCCGAGTATGGAGCAGCTTCTTCACGAGCTGAAGCCATACAAGCTGGAGGAGAGCGCACTCGCTCGCTTATGGCGGTGGTTCGAGCAGGAAGGACGTTACGCCGAGGCGGAGGATGCGCTGTTTCACTGGCTGCAGAGTGCAGCAGAGCGGCCGGACGAGCTGCAGCTCCGCAAGAAGCTGGCGCACGGCTTCTATGAACGGATGGAAGCTCTGCCAGACGAACAGCTTGAACAAGGAAGCCTGCCGCGTGATGAAATTAAACAGGGGATGGAAGATGTGTCATCCCTCTAGATTGAGGATGTAGGAGCAGACGATGGAACAATTAAGACAATTAGTGAATCAAGTCATTCAACAAGAAACGTTGAGCAGCGCCGTGCTTAGCCAATTGCGCAGCAAACCGGTTGAAGGATATTCCAAGGTGACAATGAAGCCGGTACGTGTTCGTGGACAACTGCAAATGCAGTTCGAATATCATTACGACAACAAGGTCACACACGACAATGTGCCGACGGAGGAGGCAGCGGAGCGGCTTATGTCTCTCTTAGAGATGACCTTCAAGCAAGCGCTCCTGCGAACGACGGAAGCGGACTATCAGGTGCTTATCAGCAAGAAATACAAGGTGGCTATTCGCAAGCAAGCTGCTGTCGTGAAGCAGGTCGACGTTTCTCATAACCGCAAGAAGCGGTATATATTGACAGAAGGCGATCCGGTCCCTTTTCTTATTGAACTCGGCATCATGAATAAAGATGGCAAAGTGCTGGCCGCCAAGTATGATAAATTTAAACAAATCAATCGTTTCCTCGAAATGGTCGCGGACATACTTCCCTACTTGCCGCAAGATCGAATGGTGCGGGTTATTGATTTTGGCTGCGGCAAATCGTATTTGACGTTTGCACTGTACCATTTTCTTCATGTTCAGTCCAAGCTGCCGATTCATATTGTCGGGTTGGATTTGAAAAAGGATGTAATCGAACACTGCGAAGCGCTGGCGCGTCGTCTCAATTATGATGGATTGTCTTTCCTCATGGGAGATATTGCCCAGTATGAAGGGGCTGACGAGGTTGATATGGTCGTCACCTTGCACGCATGCGATACAGCTACCGATGCGGCGCTGAATAAGGCGGTGCGTTGGGGCGCGCGCGTTATACTATCGGTTCCATGCTGCCAGCATGAGCTGAATAGGCAAGTAGAGCAGGATGTGTTGGCACCGCTCTTGTCTCATGGTATTTTGAAGGAGCGGTTTGCATCGCTTGCTACCGACGCGATTCGTGCCAAGCTGCTCGATTGCGTCGGATACCGGACGCAGCTGCTCGAATTTATCGATATGGAGCATACACCGAAAAATATTTTAATCCGGGCCGTTCGCGTTGAAGAACAGGACCTGTCGGAGGAGAAGGCGGATACCAATGCGAATGCGAATGCGAATGCGAATACGATTCGCATGACAACTCCGATAGATGCGCAGGCATGGCAACAGTATGAGGCGTTTCGGCAGCTTTTGCATGCCGATCCGTATTTGGAGCGGGCGCTGGGCGATATATTGTCGGCACGCGGATATCAGCGAACGACGTAAGACTAAGGAGGGCCTTCGCAGCGAAGGTCCTCTTTTTTAGATGCCTTCCTCCTGTGGTGTCACTTTCTCCTTCCCGGAGAAGGTATGTCCGTTCGAGCCTTTGCCTCGCTCTCCCCTCCAATCAGAACAGCAGCAACCCATTCTCCTATTAACGAGTAAGTTTCTTAGCGCTTCCGTTCCATGGTCCTTATATCCAATCTCCCATGCAGTCAGGAAGGATAACGACGAGAAAAGGCATACGTCAGGAAGGATCACTAACGTCTGAATTAAGGTACATACCGTTTCGTACAGACATCATGTCGTGAAGCGACTAATCTTGATGGCAGTAAACTCGGCAGCTTCCAGAGTCGTCATTGGTCGTACCGCATACTGATGAAAGGGGAGAATGAAGCAAAGGGGGAGAGAAAGCAAATCCCCTTCAGTCCAAACGACGCGCCGTTTTACTATCTATCGGAGCATTTCGTTAACTATGAAGAGTCGGTGCCTTGCTATTTGACAGGCGGTACGCATGTAACGTTTTTACAACCGTCGGCAAGGTTGTGATGACAATCCTTATGATGATAAAGCCTCGATTGAGGTTTTCTTAACCAGACGAAGCTGCAATAGCTAAAGAAGCTCGACTACTAGAAGCGTAACTCTTCAAAGATCGTCAATTTTGGACGATATAGAAACATGGGTAGTCGTGCCTATGATCAATCAGGCATCGGAGATGTGGCTGCATGTGCCGGGACGGGCGCATTCCCTTGCCGCACAAGACTAAGGCAGTTTATTAACGAACCGAAGTCCAACGTATAAGGGAGTGGTCCTCGGGCCGTGGGCCAGCGGACCTAAAGAGATGGTAGGAGGGCTTAAACAAATATGAAAGACACGTATTTTACAGATACCCCGGAGTATTTATTGATTACATTGCTTCATAGCCGAACCGTACTGGAGGGTGATAGCTGTGTTGCGACAGGTGTGTTATCCTATATGGAGGGCGATCTCATTGAGGTGGGATTGCCGGAATTCGAACGGTTTGAACTGGGAGAGGCGATCAAAGTCACCATTTATTCTCCAGTGGGTATTTTTAATTTTACTACGAAGGTTGTGGCGCGCCATCAAGGCTCGTTGTTAATCATTCATCCTCCTCAGCAGCAGCGGAAGTTCGCGGATAAGCGTGAATACCCCCGAATCGATGTGAATAAGCAAGGAGTTATTACTTCGAGACAGACGATGCAGGGCGAAATAAACGCGCTATCGACACCGGTTCAGATACATATTCAAGATATCAGCTTGAATGGATTGGGGTTTACGATGACCATGGGCAGCGCTTTAAGAGAAGGGATGCAGGCAGATGCAGAGCTGCAGCTCGGGTTTGTTCTGCCGTGCCGCCTGCATGTCGTCCGCCACTTTCCACGCGAAGAAGAGATGTTTTGCGGCGCAAAGCTCATACTGAACGATGACGAATCAATGCGCTCCTTGCGGGCGTTCATCCTGCGTGAGCAGATTAAGGCGCATATCGAGCGCAAGACGAAGCGGGAGATACGCGGATAAAGGAGTCGTAATGGGCATATCGCAGAACTAGATTCAGCCTATAGCATAATAGGAGTGAAAGGAGAAGATTCGACGTGACCAACGCTTCCAGAGGTGTTCGCACGCTTCTTATTTGGTTCCTGGGAGCACTTATCGTGCTTGCGGCCGTTCCATTCATGCCGTCGAAGGCAGAGGCTGGAGGAATGGTGTTCCCTGAGAAAATCTTCAGTACATATGAGGTCGATATTAATGAAGACAAGAATGAACCCATTCCACCTACAGTAACGGGAGCCACGTATCAGAATCTTTTTAATGCGAGTCCGGACATCGCTGAGATTAATGTAGATTTGACTCAGGGCAATGGGATATATGCGATACACCCGAAGCAAGCGGGAACGACCACGGTTCAATATGAATGGAAATTTCCCGATGACCGCATCATCGTGCATAAATTTACGGTAACCGTTACAGATGGAAATCTAATACCTCCCAGAATAAACATTGATCAAGAAAGAAATTTGAACAGTTATTTTTTGCTTAACGAAAGTGGAAATAACAATATGACTATTTCGCTTGATCGATTATTTACCTTCTCCCAACCGATAAATTGGGGGAACCCATCGTCATTGCATGTCATTGATGATATGAACTTATTTGTTATTGAGAAGAATCTTGTCAATTCTAAAGATATCGTATTAAAAAACAATAATCGTTCTGGCGATACTAGGGTCACTATAACGTTATCCGATATAACGGGAAAGAAAGCCGTTTATTATCTCGACATTACAACCAACTGGGAACCTGTGCCGCATCCTCAGCATGTCCATGTGTTGGTGCAGCAACCAATAACTATTTCCTTAGAAGAGCTAGGATTGTTCACTGATGCAGACGATGATAAATTGAGTTTTTCATTGCTTGGCCAACCTGTTTTTCAAGCCCGGATCGAACAGGATACATTGATCTTTCAGACCGATTCAACTGGAGAAACTTCGATTTATATAGAAGCTTCTGACGGGCGAAGAGGAAGCGCAATTGCAGAGTTAACAGTAACATCGTGGGCTTCGGAAGAATCAGGGATAGCAGGAACGTATCCGGAAACGGAGAACAACATCGTCCTGACAAACGTAACATCAGGATCGTATATTCTCGCTCCCATGCAAATGAAAGTGCCTGCGGAGGCAGAACTGAATCAATTGGTGTCGAGTGGAAAGGCGCGATCGGTTGAATTGACGGATGGCAACGAAGCTCGCATTTCGATTGATACAGCAAATGGTCTCCCTGAATTGGCTGCAGGAGACTATGGATTGTACAGGCTAGACAACTCTATTGTGTCTTTGGAGCAAGTTATACACACGATTAGTAAAGATATTATCTTGCAGCAACTTAAAGACATCGACGCGCGTTATGAGAATAACGGCGTAGATATTATGGATGCGAGAAGATGGCTCTTTGAGCATAAAAATACTTATTTTTATACCAAAGTAGTATTATCGTTAATACAATAAATTGTGCAGAGGTCAACCTGGGGTTGGCCTCTTATTGTTTCGAGCACACTGATGGCTACGAGAATAGATCTGATAGGAGGACGGCAGATGGACAGGGAAACAGGAAAACGGAATTGGGGGGTAAGCGCAGGCGCGGGAACAGTGTTCGCGGTGCTGCTGCTCTCGCTCTGGCAAAAAGGGCTATTCTACGATCGGGATACGCATTTGCTGTCGTTATTTTTATTCCTTATTTCTTTTATTGTTATCTTATATACGAGAAAAGTACGAATGACGCTGCCGCTGCTTATTACTGCGATTGTAAGTGTCTGTTACGCGATTACGCTCATGCTTCATCCGGCAAGTACATATGGAACGGAGATGCAACTGATTCGGTGGGTGATGTATGGTGCATGGGTTATTCTGCTTACTGCTCTATTGGATGGGCAGCGCGGTGGACGCGGATTTCGAATGGTGCTGGCGGGAACGGCCGTAGTTGGTCTCATTAGCAGTGTGAGCGCGCTGGCCATGCTGTACGATTATTTGCCATATAACTCCGGTGTCATGACGAGTCAGGATGCCCAATTGTCTGCTCTTGGGTTCCGGCTGTCGGGATTGGTTCAATATCCGAATACGCTAGGTGTCATTGCGGGGGCATTCGCACTGCTGCACTTGCATGGCATCACTGCCGGAAAAACGCTGCGGGATCGTGTCCTGGCCGCCATGCCCCTGCTGCCGCACCTGACCGTGCTCGGACTTACTGAATCGCGCGGGGCATGGCTCGCTTTTGCAGTGGTGTGGGCTGCTGGATATTCGTCCGCTCGCGGCCGCCGCACCCTTTATTTGCTGCACTCCGCATGGTTTGCGTGCTGGGCCTTGGCTGCTGTGGTGAGTACGGCTTCGCTGTGGCTGTCCGAGAGCTCACTCGTGCCGCTCCCCGTCATCGTTGCGTGGGCAGGCTCGATCGGATTATACATGTTGCTAGAGAGGCTTCGCTATCGCCGCCGAGCGTATGTGACCGGCTATGTCCTCATCATGGCGGCGCTGCTCAGCTGGGGCGCTATGATGATGCCATCCGGCGCGGCGAACCGGGTGACGGAGCATTATGAGACGGCTGGCGCCCGCACTTTATTTTACAAGGATGCCTGGGCGTTATGGCAGCGGAGTCCTTGGCTCGGCGCAGGCGGAGATGCGTGGCGGCAGCAGTTCGCAAGCATGCAGAGCGAGCCTTACGTTGGCAAGGAGGTGCACAGCAGCGTTTTCGATTTTCTGCTCGACATCGGAGTTGTCGGCACGCTGCCTGTGTTGACGCTCGCGGCCTTGGCGCTTGTCCTTGCTTGGCGCAGGCATGCGGGCCTCGGCATGGCTGGCGCCCTGATTATGCTGCACAGCGCGATTGACTTCGATCTGGCCTACGGCTTCATCACGCTGCTGCTGCTGCTCTTCCTTACTCTTGGCACGGATGTACATGGCGTTGCCGTGCCAAGGGACGAACCGCGGCGCGGGGGCCCGCTCGGGCGCCCAGGCGCCCGGCGCCGACGGCTTGCGGCGCTCGCGCTGGCCGCGCCGCTTGCGGCCGTGGCCGTGCTCGTGTCGTGCCACTTGGCGGCACAACACTTCGCGTCCACGGCCGCCGGCGCCACGGCGCAGCTGCACAGCGCGATGCGCCTGACGCCCGCGGACACGGCGCTGCGCATCGCCGTGGCGCGGCGCTTGCCGCCGCAGGAAGCGGCAGCCCTGCTTGCAGCGGGGCTGCGCTATGAGCGCGACGGCAAGGCGCTCTACCGCGAGCTCGCGCTGGCAAGCGAGCGCCGCGGCCGCGCCGAGGAAGCCGCCGCGTACTGGAAGGCGGCGGCGGACAGCGACCGCTTCGACCGCGTCCTGCAGACGGAAGCGGTCGAGCGGTTAGCGGCAGCGGCGCGCAAGGCGTCGCTGCAGGGCGACCGCCAGACGGCGGGCCTGCTCGCGAACGCGGCCGCGGAGCGGTTCCGCAGCTACGAAGCGGACGTGCGCCGCGTGGAGGCGATGCCGCATCCAGCGAACGGCAAGCGCTTCGCCATGACCGAAGAGGCGAAGCGGGCATTCGCCTCTATCTATTCGCTGATGTCCGAGCCGCCTGCGAACTAGGCGGAAGGAGGAGGGATAAGCACCCATATGCGTTTGGCCGTTCGCTCATACCGTGTAGCATAATGAACGGAAGAAGACATCCGCATGAGCATGGGCACACGAGTCCCTCCATTGAAGGATCCTCAGTTGAAGGGAGAAGCAGCGCAAAGCCGTGATCTCAAGACGGTGCATGAGAAGCAAGTGTGTGCCCTATCCTTAATCGGTTCACCGTCGTCTAGGTGCAGTCGAACGGGGTGCCGTTCAGCACGCCGGGATTTTTTGCGCGCGTCTTCGCGGGGAACCGCCTGATCTCCACCCGATCCTTCGATCGCTTCGGAGTAGTGCGCTTCAATAACATTAGCACGCTGACCAACGTTGCGCTGACGATTCAAATCTTCAACAGCAACGGCGTATTGTTCCGTACGCGCAGAGTGCCCGCCGACGTCGAAGCCTTCGCCGTCATCGGCTAAATGCAACGCCAACGACCGATCTCCTGTGAATAGGGATCGGTTGTTTTTCTTGTCGTGCTATTCACTTATCTTGAACCTTGGCCTGTCGCCATGCGACTGCATGACAGCCGCCTATTCCTTCACCGCACCGAGCACGATGCCGTGCACAAAATATTTTTGCGGAAATGGATAAATGGCTAGTATCGGAATCAAGCTGATAAAGATTTGCGCGATTTCACAGTGCGCTGGGACAACTTCTTCACTGTCTCCGGGTCCATGTTCGTGAAGTCGGTCTGCACAACGATCGTCTGCAGCAAGGTAGCAAGCGGCAGCTTCTCCACTTCGCGCATATAACTCAGTCCGTCAAAGTAGGAGTTCCAGTGATGTGATGCTGCGCAAAGCGTACAACGAACGCCTCGTTCAAGATGTGCGGACGAATTATGATGATGGCAGACTCATTACGCAGAGCGCGGCAGCGGATCAGCCGGGAGCTCACGATGCTTCGATGGAGCCGCTCGACGTGGCGGCCTGGACGATGTATTTTGGTGTTTTTCATGGCGGGACGCCTTATGAAGGTACGCGTGACTTCTTAGAGGAAGCCCACCGCCTATGGCCGGACAAACCGATTCTGAATACGGAGTTCGGACAATGGAGTCAGCAAGACAATAGCGAGGGCGATAAGCAGTCTGGCATTTATAACGATACGATGAAAACGTTGATGGAGCGGGCTGCAGTGACATCGGAAGGCGAGGCCAATCCGCACGGATTCGTTGCTGGCATCGACTGGTGGTCGATGTACAACTGGTACGTGAACCACAGCCAATGGATTCAGACGAGGGGGCTGGTGCATATGGATCGGGAGCAGGAAAAAGATGTAGCTGATCTGCTCCGCAATGATTACGGCCGGCTTGCCGAGCAGACGAGGTAAGCGGTCTGCAGACCGCCAAGGGCGCGAAGAATGCTGGATCCCATGTAAGCAGGGGGCCTTCATTCTATCGCGTCTTTTCTTATAGAGATTTTTTTTAATCCACATTTTGAACTTTACTTATATTTGAACTTTTACTTAAAAAGGTTACAACTGGCACATTAATATTGGTTATCGTAATTGACTACGTTGCGAGCTGGCTCGCCTTGAGTGAGGTAAGTCTGCAAGTTCTCGATAAACAATGCCGTCACCCGTTCCTTCAGCTGATCTGTATTCCCGCCGATATGCGGGGTGATGATGACGTTGTCCATCGACCATAACGGATGATCCTCAGGCAAAGGCTCGATATCGAACACGTCCAATCCGGCGCCGCCGAGATGGCCTTCCTGCAGGGAGCGCACGAGCGCGTCCGTCTCGACTGTCGTGCCGCGGCCGACGTTGATGAACAATGCTCCTGCTTTCATTGCCGCAAAGCGCACTTCGTCGAACAGTCGGAGCGTTCGGTCCGTCTTCGGCAGTACATTGACGACAACGTCGCTCTCTTCCAATACCTTGTCCAGCTCTTCAAGCGAATAAATAGCTTCGACATATGGGGCCGATCGCTTCGAACGGCGTACGCCGATAACGCGCATGCCGAACGCTTGGGCCAGGCGGGCAATTTCTGTACCGATATGGCCAACTCCGATAATGCCTATCGTCTTCCCTGTCAGCTCGGTGAAATGCCCCTCTTTATTCCACGAGCGCTGCTGCTGATTGCGAATAGCCCATGGGAGCCCGCGCGTGAAGGCAAGCAGCATCGCGAACACCGTCTCCGCCATCGGTACAGGGTGAACGCCCCCGGCATCGGTGAGCATGATCCCTTTCTCTTGCAGTGCTGCAAACGGCATGTAGTCCGCACCCGAAGACCATAGCTGAACCCAACGCAGCTTGGAATCCTGCTGAAGACATTCCTCCGCGGCAGTGCCGCACCAGCCCAGAATGACTTCCGCATCGCGGTAGACGCTTCGGTCCAGCTCATTCGGCCGCCCGAAGAGGATGCTCCATTCCGGCGCCGCCGCGCGGATGCGCTCTTCTTGTTCTGGCGTTAATCCGTGCAGGCAAATCATGTTGCTCATCTGACTTCCTCCTCCTCCTATGCTCCTTTATAGAGCTTTTCACTTTTGAAACACGTGTAATGTTCAAATTCCTCATCGACCTTTGAAATTCCTGTTTCACAGCAACATTCCACTGTAATCGCTGAAAAACGGCCAGATCCACTTTATAAATTACAGTCTACATGCCATTCAGCCGATCAATCACTACCTTTAATTGTATATTTTCCAACGGGGCTGTCGCAGACAGAGCGACCATAGCAACAAGAACAGCGCTAAGGACAAGCGCCCACCGCATGCAAAAAAGGCTGCCAGGACAATGATGCGCGGCAGCCTTGCATTCAAGTCAATCATCCGCCGAAGGATTGGCGGAAGCAAGTAGACAGCTTCGTCCGATCCACATTCCACAGGTCAGCGAGAGCGCCGCTAACGGCTTCGTCGAACCAGTCGGCAAGCTTCTTGCGGTTATTCGCGTTCTCGTGTACCCAGATCAGATTGGCAATGACCCTTTTGTAATACAAATCTTCCCCTTGCTTCATCAGCTCGTCGGATATCCAGACATTCATTCGTTTTACCGTGCGATACAACTCATTGTTGCAGGCGCGGCGAATCTTTCTCGCGGATGGGAGGGACATGGCGTGGCGTTCTTTGGGTGCTTTCAACGTGTGACAAGCTCCTTTCCTGCGGATATGCTACAGCATATGCAGGATTGAGGCCTGTGGTTGCTTTCCCAAGTTGATTGCGAGACCTCTGATGTTAATCGACGACGATATAGCCGATCATCGGGCCTTCGTGGCTCGCATCGGAATGAGTCAGACAGACGATACGGTATATCCCCTCCTTCGCATTAAAGGACACGACCGTTTCTTTGTTTTTTTCCACCGTTCCGCGCAGGTTCAGGCCTTCGATGACGAAATCGTGCTTATTGCCGTTCACGCCGCGTATGCGCAGCTCTACACGCTCGCCGTCATTGGCGAATACGGTACCGGGATCGAAGCGGTATACTTCCATGTCCTGACCGTTATCCAGCTTCGTCTTGAATTCTCCGGTAACCATGTGAATGACGCGTACGGCCTGTACCGCGGCTTGAGTCTCACGTTCCGTCCGCAACGTCTCATAGCGCCAGAATGCAGCCGCAACCATAACGGCAACGACAGCAATGACGCCTAGGCGCCACTGCTTGCGGGACACTACCCAAAAACGGGACATAACTGCACAACCTCCTCTAAATGAAGTGAACTTTTAATAGATGAAATGCGGATGACTTCGACAATTCCTAGTACAAGTCGTGCTAGTCCATATGTATGCCGCTTCTTTGGGGGTCATGCCAGCTGTTGGAGTCATGTCCACTCATATGGTAGAATAAACTGGTACAAAAACAGAGGAGAGAAGCGTGCCGTGGAGATGATCCATCAAATAGTCAGTTCGCTGCTGAATTGGGTGCAGCAGCTTGGGGAATGGGGAATTATGCTGGGGCTCATGATTGAGGTTATTCCCAGTGAGATTGTGCTGGCGTACGGGGGATTTCTAGTTTCGACTCAGCAGATTAATTTTATTGAAGCTGTTATTTTCGGTGTCATCGGCGGCGTGCTTGCGCAGCTTTTTGTGTACTGGATTGGGAGATACGGAGGCAGACCGTTTCTGGAGCGTTTCGGGAAGTACATACTGATTAACAAGCATCATATCGACAAATCGGAGGAATGGTTTCAAAAATACGGAGCGGGGGTCATTTTTAGCGCGCGGTTCGTTCCAGTCGTCCGGCATGCGATCTCGATTCCGGCCGGAATTGCCAGAATGCCGGTATGGCGCTTTACGGTGCTTACGACATTGGCCGTCATCCCGTGGACGATATTTTTCGTCTACTTAGGATTTGTGCTCGGAGACAAATGGGAGACGATAAATGAAGCGGCAGCTCCTTATGTAAAGCCGTTCATTTTAGTTGCGTTAGCCATCCTTATCGTGTATGTTGTCATTAAATATACTAAATCCAGGAAGAAGGCGGGGAAGCGGAAATGAGCAAAAACGTTGCTGGCGTTCTAGGCAAAGGCATATCACCACAAGCATTCATCGATAGCATGCAAAAAAACAAAGAGGCGTTTCTCTCGTGGTACGAGCAATTCGAATGGGCGAATGAAGAGGATAAAGCGTACTTCGAATCGCTCCAATTCCGTGACGATATCCGTTGCCTTATCTTGGCGGCAGACTGGTGCGGAGACGTCGTTCGCAACGTTCCGGTCGTGTTCCGGGCGCTGGAGACGGCGCAGATGCAGACTGAAGTGCTCATTATGGAGCAATTCCCTGACGTGATGGATGAATTTCTTACGATGGGTGGACGTTCGGTTCCTATCGTTATTTTTGCGGATACCGGGGGGCACGTACTGGGGCAATGGGGACCTCGCCCAAGTGATGTTCAGGCGCACATGGTTGCATTTAAGCAAGCGAATCCGGATCGTGAAGCATCGGATTATCAAGACAAACTTCAAGTGGTCAGACAGCAGATGATGAAGCAATACGGTGAAAGCGCTGCTTATCATGCCCGCGTTGTTTCCGAATTGAGAGAGCTGCTGTCCGCCCTGTAATGATCTAAGGCGGAGGTATATCATGTTTCGTATTCAAAGTTATTCATTGGGACCCGTGCAGACGAATGCCTATGTGCTCACGAATGAAACGACAAATGAAGCGATCGTCATCGACCCGGGGATGAACCCGGAGCCGCTTCTGGAAGCGCTGAAGGGCGTTTCTGTCAAGGCCATACTGTTGACGCACGCCCATTTCGATCATATTGGGGGCGTAGATCGTGTACGAGAAGCACATGGCGATTGTCCGGTGTACATACATGAACGGGAAGCGGAATGGCTTACGACGCCAGAGTTGAACGGCTCTACAATGTGGCCGCAGGTGTCGCCTCCGATGTCGATGAAGCCTGCCGAGCATTTGCTGCAGGACGGCCAGACGGTAGAACTGATCGGACATACCTTCCATGTTATGCATACGCCGGGTCATTCCCCGGGCAGCGTCAGTTTCCTGCATGAGAAGCATCTTTTCTCGGGAGACGTGCTGTTCCGCACGTCCGTGGGACGCACCGATTTGCGGGACGGCAATATGGAGCAGCTGCTGCAGTCCATCCATGGGAAGCTGTTTCCGTTAGCTGATGACGTCACCGTATATTCGGGTCATGGACCTGTGACTACCATCGGTTATGAGAAGGAACATAATCCATTTGTGTAAAGGCGGTTGTTCAAAAATTTCCTTCTTCGGGAATGCTTCCGATGCGGTTTTCTCACGAAAACTTGCACTACTCGGTGCTGAAAGGTGATCTTTTTGAACACGCATGAAAAGATAACTATCCTAGCACGGCTCGTCGATCCTTGGGGTTCGAACGGGCCGTTTTTTTGTTCCCGAATGCGACCAACGAAGGCGGTCGGCCGTTGGCGGAGACAGGCGTTCGTGGTATGATTAAATATAATTGTTGATGACTGTTAGGAAGGGGAACCCTATGATTTCGATGATGAAGCAGGAATGTGAAAGCCGGATTTCCCGGCTGCAATCGGTCATGAAGGAACAATCTATCAATGCCTTTCTTGTCACGCAAAATATAGATATCTACTATTTTACCGGGTCGATGCAGACGGGGTATTTATTCATCCCACAGAGCGAGGAACCGGTATTTTTCGTAAAACGAAGTGTTGCGCGCGCCATTGAGGAGGCTTGTGTTCCAGTGCTGCCGCTTGGCTCGTTCCGGCAGTTCGCTGAGACGCTCGCAGCACAGTTTCCTTCAGTGTGGCCGCTCTCAAGCGCTGAAGGCAGCATTGCGCCAGCTGTCATTGCTACGGAATATGATGTGCTGCCCGTTCAACAGTATGAGCGGCTTCAAGCGGTTCTTCCCGCGAATGTGACTTGGACCGACGGGTCTCTCCTGCTGCGCGAGCTGCGCATGGTGAAATCGCCATGGGAAGTTGAACGCATCATGACAGCGGCACGAGCGGCGCATCACGCTATGGAGCAGGCGGCTGCTTACGTGCGGCCGGGCATGATGGAGCTGGAGCTTATCGCTCATATTGAGTATGCCTTCCGCATGCAGGGACATATCGGCATGATTCGCATGCGCGGCTACAATCAAGAGCTCGTGACAGGCATGGTAGCGTCTGGCGAAGCGGGAGCGGAGCCGACCTATTTCGACGGTCCCGCGGGCGGGCGCGGCTTGACGCCGGCCAGTCCTCAAGGCTCGAGCCGCAAAGTTATCGCTGTCAATGAGCCGATTCTGGTCGATATCGGCTGCTGCATTGACGGATACGTTATCGACCAGACCCGCACGATCGTCATCGGGAAGCTCGATGATGAGCTTCAGCAGGCGTATGAGGCTTCTGAAGCTATATTGCGGGCGGCGGAAGAGCGTTTGAAGCCCGGTATCGTTTGTGAGACGCTGTATGCCGACGCGCTGGAAATGGCGCGGAATTACGGCTTGTCTGATCATTTTATGGGCTTTGGGGCAGATCAAGTGAGATTTCTCGGTCACGGCATCGGGATGGAAATCGATGAATGGCCTGTTCTGGCCCGCGGCTTCAGGCAGCCGCTCCAAGCGGGAATGGTCATCGCGATTGAACCCAAATTTACATTTCCAGGCCGCGGCGTAGTCGGAATCGAGGATACATATCTGATTACAGAGACTGGATATAACCGGTTGACGACGGCGCCGGGAGGATTGATTTCCATTCCAGCTCCGCAGTAGCCGGGAGGGGAAACTTTTCATATCGTTTATCGTAATATAGTAGTATCTATTCGCCAGAGCAGTGCGTATACATTTACAGGACCCATAAATTTTAGTACCATAGTAAAAACAGCATACGGATGGGAGGCATGGACAATGCTGCATTTGGGAGAGAAGGTAGTTATTGTAGCCGACCGTTTCGAACAACATTTGCCTATCGGGGAATATGGCTATATCATTGCCCATGACCGCAATGCGGATAACGCATTCGATTACGTCATCCGGGTTCCGAAAGCAAACCGCAACTTCTTCGTGCCGGCATCTGATGTCGAACAAGAAGACCTGCTGCTGCAGCAGGAAGCGGACCGCATCGAACGGGAAGCTCTTATCGATTATGCCCTTGCGACCCGCAATGAATCTTTGTTCCGCCGCATCATGAACGGTGATACTGCGGAAGAGGAAGAAGAGCAGGTTCAAGAAGCTTTGTCTCAGGAAGAGTTTGTACGCCAAGTGAATTTACGCGCTTGGATTTAATGAAGAACCGAACACCGAGCACTGGATCTCATCTGGTGCATCGGTGTTTTTTTGTGGATTGGCAGCGCTTGGATCCAGGGCGATCAGAAGCGCCTTGATAACAGCGCCGCATTAACGGAATCGCGCGTTGAGTTGAATGCCCTTCTAAGCTATAATAAAGGGATGAATTTGGCCATGATGGCGCAAGGAGGAGCATGTTGCCGATGAGCATCCACGTACAGGACGTTGAACACGTCGCCAAGTTGGCAAGACTCAATTTGAGCGACGAAGAGAAAGAACGCTATACGGAACAACTGAACGCTATACTGAAGTATGCGGAGAAGTTGAACGAATTAAATACGGATGACGTCTCGCCGACGACGCATGTTCTGCCGATTCGGAACGTGATGCGTGAGGATGAAGTTCGTCCATCGTTACCGATAGAGAAAGTAATGGCTAACGCACCGGAGGAAGAAGACGGACAATTTAAAGTTCCGGCCGTATTGGAATGAAGTGATAAGGGAGGATATCCGCATTGACGCCACTTGAGATGTCTATATCGGAATTAAAGCAAGCTTTAACGGATCGCAAGCTGTCTGCTTCCGAATTGGCGGACGCGTCGTATCGACGCATCGCTGAGACGGATGAGCGCGTGCAAGCGTTCCTTACTCTGAATGAGGAAGGCGCTCACGAGCAGGCAAGCCTTACTGACGGCCGCATCGCACAAGGAGAAGCCGTCGATATTCTGGCTGGTGTACCGGCCGGTATTAAAGATAACATCGTGACCGTGGGACTGCGCACGACTTGTGCAAGTCGCTTCTTGGACAATTATAATCCTATTTATGATGGAACCGTCTCTCGCAAGCTGAGAGACGCGCAAGTCGTTACAATCGGCAAGCTGAATATGGACGAATTTGCAATGGGCGGTTCCAATGAGAACTCCGCCTTCAAGAGCACGCGCAATCCTTGGGACTTGGAACGTGTGCCGGGCGGATCCAGTGGCGGTTCCGCTGCAGCCGTTGCCGCAGGACAGGTGAGCTTCGCGCTCGGTTCGGATACGGGCGGTTCCATTCGTCAGCCGGCCTCCTACTGCGGTGTCGTCGGGCTCAAGCCTACATACGGCCTCGTATCGCGCTTTGGCTTGGTGGCGTTTGCGTCCTCGCTTGACCAGATTGGCCCGTTGACGAGAAGCGTTGAGGATGCTGCTCATGTGCTGCAAGCGATCGCGGGTTATGACAAGATGGACTCTACTTCGGCTGATGTCTCTATTCCTGAATACGCGGAGGCGCTCACTGGTGACGTGAAAGGTCTGCGCATCGGCGTGCCGAAGGAATACATTGGACAAGGCGTCGACCCGAAGGTGAAAGAAGCTGTGCTAGCCGCATTGAACGTATTCGAGAGCTTAGGCGCGACGTGGGAAGAAGTGTCCATGCCGCATACCGATTATGCGGTAGCGACGTACTACTTGCTGGCTTCATCCGAAGCCTCGTCCAACTTGGCGCGCTTCGATGGCGTTCGCTACGGTGTGCGCGCGGACAATCCAGACAACCTGCTGCAGCTGTATCACGAGTCACGGAGCCAAGGCTTCGGTCCGGAAGTGAAGCGCCGCATTATGCTAGGAACCTACGCGCTCAGCTCCGGCTATTATGATGCGTATTATTTGAAAGCCCAGAAAGTGCGTACGCTCATCAAACAAGATTTTGATGAAGCGTTTAACCAATACGATATTTTGCTTGGACCTACTGCGCCGACGACGGCGTTCCGCCTGGGTGAGCAAATTGATGATCCGCTTGCCATGTACTTGAATGATATTTTGACGATTCCAGTCAGCTTGGCAGGAGTGCCTGCGATAAGCATACCGTGTGGCTTGGCAGACGGCTTGCCGGTCGGATTGCAGCTCATCGGCAAGGCGTTCCAAGAGACGACCGTGCTTCGCGCAGCCCATGCGTTCGAGCAGCACACCGAGTACCATAAGCTGCGTCCGCAGCTGTAATTGAGGAGGTTTGAGACATGCCGAGTGCAAAATATGAAACGGTTATCGGCTTGGAAGTGCACGTCGAGCTGCATACCAACTCGAAAATTTTTTGCGGCTGCTCCACGGAATTCGGAGCCCCGCCGAACACGCATACTTGCCCGATTTGCTTGGGGCATCCCGGCGTCCTGCCGGTATTGAACCGCCAAGCGGTGGAATACGCGATGAAAGCTGCGATGGCGCTCAATTGCGAGATTGCGTCGGTCAGCAAATTCGACCGTAAAAACTATTTCTACCCTGATTCGCCGAAGGCATATCAGATTTCGCAGTATGACAAGCCAATCGGAGAGAACGGCTGGATTGATATTGAAGTGAATGGCGAGACGAAGCGTATCGGCATCAATCGCCTGCATCTGGAGGAAGACGCAGGAAAGCTGACACACGTTGATGGAGGTTACGCTTCGTTGGTTGACTTTAACCGCGTCGGTACGCCGCTGGTCGAGATCGTGTCAGAGCCTGAGCTGTGTTCTCCTGAAGAAGCGAAAGCTTACTTGGAGAAAATGAAGGCCATTATGCAGTACTGCGACGTGTCCGATGTGAAGATGGAGGAAGGCTCACTGCGCTGTGATGCCAACATCAGCTTGCGTCCTCACGGACAGAAGGAGCTTGGCACGAAGGCCGAGCTTAAGAATATGAACTCGTTCCGTGGCGTGCAGCGGGGATTGGAATATGAGGAAGAACGCCAAGCAGATATATTGGATGAGGGCGGCCTTGTCGTTCAAGAAACCCGCCGCTGGGATGAAGCGCAAGGACGCACGCTGTCTATGCGCAGCAAGGAAGAAGCACACGATTATCGCTATTTCCCAGACCCGGATCTCGTTACGCTTCATATCGATGACGAATGGAAAGAGCGTGTGCGTGCCTCTATTCCGGAACTGCCGGATGCTCTCAAAGCACGGTACACAGCCGAATATGGCTTGTCCGCATACGACGCGGAAGGGATTACTTCCTCCAAGAAGCTGGCCGATCTCTTTGAAGAAAGCCTTCAATATACGAAGGATGCCAAAGCGGTGGCGAACTGGATTATGGGTGAGTTGCTCGGATATGTAAATGGCAACGGAATCGAAATCGATGCCGTGAAGCTGAACGGACAAGGCTTGGGCGAGATGATTGGGTTAATCGAAAAAGGGACGATCAGCAGCAAGATTGCAAAGACGGTGTTTAAGGAAATGCTGGAGTCCGGTAAATCTCCGCAAGTTATTGTGGAAGAGAAAGGTCTCGTTCAAATTAGCGATGAAGGCGCAATTAAAGCGATCGTAGAACAAATTATTGCGAAGAACCCGCAATCTGTTGAAGATTATCGTGCAGGCAAGGAAAAAGCAATCGGATTTCTCGTCGGTCAAGTTATGAAGGAGACTAAAGGGAAAGCCAATCCGGGGCTTGTCAATCAACTTCTTGTCGATTGCTTAAAGCAGGCGTAACACTGATCGAGTAGCGGTCAACAAGATAAGCATCTGCAAGAGCGGAACAACTGGCTGTGTTCATTCCTTTTCACAGATGGAAGGATACGGCGGATGTTCCGCTTTTTGCTCAATAATTCATTGGAGAGGCTGTTCGAAAAGCTCCCCTTTTGAACACGAATTCGGAGCAAGGACGGAGGTGTGGTCATGATTAAGCAGTTGGAGATGAATGATGAGGAGACGCTGGAACAGCTCTGGTACCTGCAGCAGCTGGCTTACCGCATCGAAGCGGACATTCTCGGCTTTGATCGGATTCCACCGCTGATGGACACGATCGAGGACTTGCGGCAGACGGTTGAAAAGTTCTACGGCTGGTGGGATGGTGTTGAATTAGTCGGCGCCTTGTCTTATGAAATGGTTACGCCCACGATTATGGATATTTGCCGTTTGATGGTGCGTCCCGATCATTTCAGGCAAGGAATCGGCTCAGAGCTATTAAAGTTTGCGCTTCAATGCCCCCAGATGTCGATATTTCGCATTGCTACAGGTGTCCGTAATCTGCCTGCGTTGAAGCTGTATGAACGTGAAGGCTTTCGGGCAGTGCGCGATGAGGAAATAGCATCAGGTGTATGGCTTCGCCATTTGGAGAAAGTAATGACCTTCGAGTAATAGAAGTTGTTCTAAAAGCCCCCTTTTGACCATTATTTTAGGTGCTCATGCAGTTTCGCTAGCGAATGCTTCCGATGCGGTTTTCTTGCGAGAACTTATACTTCTCAGTGCTGAAAAGGGTCCTTTTTGAACACGCACTAATACTTTGCTCTTGGGCCCGAACTCGATTCTGCTTCAAGTCTCCCCGTCGTCAGCATACGGCAGCCTAGACTAAAGTCGGTGAAACCTTCCTAGACTCAGGAAGGTTTCTTTCGTTTCTTACTCCAACGTACAATAGAGATAAGCAAATTAGTACGGTATGGCGAGAGTGAAAAGGCCTACCTTGGGCAGTGGAGGAAAGGAAGTCGACGTAACGTGTATCGTGAGCTGATGAAACAATCGGATGAGCTGCTGGTGCAGCATGTATTGGAAGGCAATGAGGAAGCAATGCGTATAATGGTGGAAAGACACCGTCCCTTTGTGTTAACGTGTATTTGTCGAACGATTCAAGATCGTTTTTTAGCGGAGGATATTGCACAAGAAGTGTTGGTGAAAGCCTATCGCCATCTGCATACCTTTCGCGGGGATTCTAAATTTACGACATGGCTTTATCGATTAACGAAAAATCAACTCATTGATTCAATACGCAGGCAGCATAAAGGAGGCCAGGTGGAACGGTTGGAGCCGTACCATGTCGTGTCTCTACAATTCCATGATGTATCGGAAATGCCGGAAGAACAAGTAATGAAGCGGGAATGTTGCGAAGAAGTGCGCCGTACGCTGCGCTCGCTGCCCGATAAATATAGGATGGTAATGGAGCTTTATCATATGCGGGAGCGCACGTATGCCGAAATAGCCGAAATGCTGGAAATGCCCGTAAGAACGGTGGAAACTCGACTGTACCGTGCCAAGACGCTCTTTAAGCGCAAATGGACAGAAAGCGTTGGAGCAGGGGTGTTTTGAGCAGGGGTGTTATGAGGAGGGATGAAGATGGAAGATACGGAACGTAAAGGATTCAACAACCCGCAGAACAATAATGATCAAGATGATAAGTTAGGCAATGAGCAGGAAGAACAGTTTCTCCGGCGTCGCATGGCCTATTTGGAACGGATGCGTCGCTCTCATCAAGGACGCAGAGATGTTCCCCCTTATAATGAGATGCCGCCGGTACCCCCAGTCCCGCCGATGTATGGGACGATGCCCCCGAAGAAGAGTAAGTTCGTCGCGTCGCTGCTCTCATTTATTTTTCCTGGGGTAGGGCATTTCTATTTAGGGTTAATGCAGCGGGGATTAATTATCATTATGCTGTTGGCGCTCGATATTGTAGCAATCGTATATTTTTCTGCCGTCGATGCGAAAGTAAATGTACCTCTGATTGTGCTGCTTGCTTTAATGCTCCCTGTTATTTATTTCTTTAACTTATTTGATGCGCTGCAAAGTACAGAGAGGGTTAATCATCAAGCGATGTACGGAACGACAGAACATGTGCGCCAAGGACCTTGGCTCGGATTGCTCCTTCTGTTCGGGGGATTCATCATGCTGCTGTTCACGGTTGATCCGGTGTGGCTGCGATGGTTCTTCACCTATGCGGGTTCCTATGCCGGAGCAGCGGTGCTCATAGGCGGAGGGATTTTCTTGTTGGTAAAAGAATCGAGAAAAAGACGTTAAAAGAATGTGTTCAAAAAGTTTTTTTTGAACAACCTCTAGCAGGACGTAAGGAGTTGGACTTCAGTGTTTAAGGTGGGTCGATTTACCGCATCGCTCTTGCTTGTTACGGTAGGTTGCATGCTGCTGATGGACCAGTTGTTCGGATTTCACAGCATGAACCAGCTGCTCCTGTGGTGGCCTCTTATCTTCGTGCTGTGGGGTGTAGAATATATATGGTTTGGAATGCGCCATAAGGATAAAGACGGCAAACGACAATGGAAGATGGATTGGCTAGGTATGTTTGTCGCCATATTCATTACAATATCAGTGTTCACCGTATCACAGCCGGCTTTATTCCGTGATTGGGTCAGAAGCATTCAATTTGATTTCTCCATGATGAAGGAAATGACCAAGGGTGAAGGAATTCCATTTAAGCAGCCCAAACAGACGCATCCCATTTCCAACCGTGTGGAACAACTAGTCGTACGCAATAATATTGGCAATGTATACATTCGTTCCTCAGCCGCCGCCGAGGTGGAAGTGGAGACGACCGTCGTCGTGGACGGTGCAAGTCGTGAAGATGCGCAACTTCTTGCCGATAAATCACGTACACAAATAAAGACACTCATACCGGACAAGAAGCTGATGATTGAAGGCGTGCCCGCCCGGAATGTAAATAATCAACAGCAAGTACGTATGGATATTATCGTTACGGTTCCGGAGACATTAACTTGGAAGACGCATGTTCAATCCAGTAACGGAGACATTCGCATCGAACAAATGAATGGTGGGGTCGAAGCTAAGACGAAGAATGGAGTTGTTCAGCTTCAAGATATCTCGGGACCCGCTCTGACGGATACATTGAACGGCGATGTTTTCGTTAAGCAAGTCCAGGGTGATGTGCACGCTACTACATTGCACGGCAATGTCTACCTAAATGATATAAACGGAGACATAATAACAGAGACGAAGAATGGAGATATCGAGATAAACCAAGCCGCGCGCGGTATCCAAGCTGAGACATTGAGCGGCGACTTGCTCGTTGAGTCTGACGTCATTGAAGGTGACTGGAAGCTGCAGAGCTTGGCGGGAGATTCGATGATACGGATTCCAGAGGATGCGAATGTACACATCGTTGCAACCAATCTATTCGGCGATGTCGATACGAATTTTCCACTCGATGTAATGGACAATAAAGTGGAGGGTTCATTAGGAAATGGAGCCTTTCAGTTATCTTTGGAGACAAACGGAGATATTAGCATATTAAAACGTTAACTGTGCGTCATATATTAGCATTGACAACAAAAAGAACTTCCCCGTACAATGGACATATAGAAATTATTTTCTGATAATCGTTACAATGTACGATTTGAATTCCCGAATCTTTACAATGTGAGCGTAGAAGGCGGTGGACAGGATGAAAACGCGGGTTCAAAATGCATTGGAGCAATTAAAAATGTCCGGAGTACGCATCACGCCACAGAGACATGCAATTCTAGCCTATTTGATGGATGCTATGACTCATCCGACAGCGGATGAAATATATCGAGCGCTCGAACCGAGATTCCCGAGCATGAGCGTCGCTACGGTCTATAACAACTTGAAGTTGTTTATCGAGGCCGGGCTCGTTCGTGAATTGACTTATGGGGATAGTTCTAGTCGCTTTGATGCGGACGTGTCAGACCATTACCATGCCATCTGTGAGCAATGCGGTAAGATCGTTGACTTCTCCATACCTTATTTGGAATCAGTGGAGCAGACGGCGGCGGAACGGACTGGCTTTGTCGTACGAGGCCACCGTATGGAAGTGTACGGAGTATGTCAAGCTTGTGCGGAATCAGCTTCCAGCAAGTAGAGAAGCCTTTCGCTATGATTATGTAGAAATGAACCATGCGCGCAGCATTTATTTGCTTGCGCGCTTTTTATATTTTATACACGATCTTTATCAAGACAAACAGGGGAGCAGGAGTGACGACATTATGGGAAACAGAGGGAGGCGGCCAAGCGTTCCGCACAATCGTTCTGAGCAGCCATACGGCAGGACGACCCGATCTACAAAGAAGAAACGGGGTTGCGGCGGGTGCTTGTTTATTTTGATTGGGATCGGCATACTTACCGTCAGTATATGGAAGGGACTTGATGGATGGTGGCCGAATAACGAGATTGCAGAATCGGACATGTCTAAAGTGGAGCAGCCGCTCACATGGAACGGAGCGTGGAGCGGTTATGGTACGAAGGGGCGCGGGGAAAAGCTGCTAATACCGCTAGAAGCGCTGCAGAAGAAGCTTCCGATCGTCTATGAGGCAGCATCGGACACGGTTATATTGACTAGTGCGAAAGATGTGGCCTCGCTTCAGCTCGAACAGTCAAAAGGAACATGGAACGGGAGAACGAAAAATTGGGATGCGGCTGCGGTAAGTATAGACGGAGATGTGTATGTTCCTGTCGGCGTGCTTCAAGTAATGTATGGACTTCAAGCCAAGCAGTATCCTTCCAATGGGGCCGTACAGCTTCGTTTTCCCGGGCAAAGCTTGCAGGCAGGCGTAATCGCCGAGCAGAAGAATGCGGATGATATGGTTACGATGAGACAAGAAGCGGATAAACGCTCGGCCATCGTACAGAAGTTGTCTGGCGGATCGGAGCTGACAATATGGAAAGAACGCGATGAGTGGGTATATGTCGAAGCAGATGGAGGAGCTTTTGGTTACTTGCCGAAGAAGGATGTACAGTACACGGATAAAAACGTAGTTCCAGATGTGAAACCGGCACCGAAGCCGCGATTCGTAGAGGAGAAGAAATCTGTCAGTCTCGCGTGGGAAGCTGTATATTCTCGCAATCCGGATCCGGCGAAGCTGCCGTCCATGCCTGGAACGAACGTAATTAGCCCCACGTGGTTCAGCTTAGCTGATGATGAAGGGAACGTTCAGAGCAAGGGTGATCTAAGGCTGAGCAATTGGGCTCGCCGCAATGACAAAGAGGTATGGGCACTGTACAGCAACAGCTTCGAGCCGGAGCGTACGACGGAAGCATTGTCTACATTTGAAAGACGAAGCCGGACGATTGAACAGTTGCTGCGATTGGCGGAGCAATATCAGGTCGATGGAATTAATCTTGATTATGAGAACGTAAATGTGGAAGATCGGGATCAATTAACGCAATTCGTGCGGGAGCTGACACCTCGAATGCATGCTCAAGGCTTAGTCGTCTCCATAGACGTTACCGCCAAGTCGAGCAGTGGTCGCTGGTCGCAATTTTTAGACAGGGAAAAGCTTGGTGAGGTCGTAGATTTCATGATGGTCATGGCTTACGATGAACATTGGGCAGCAAGCCCCATCGCGGGCTCAGTCGCTTCTTTACCATGGGTGGAGCAATCTGTATCTCGTATAATGGAAGAAGATAAAGTGCCGGCACACAAGCTGGTGCTCGGAATGCCTCTGTATACGAGAATATGGACGGAAGAAGTGAAGAATGGAGAAACGAAGGTAAGCTCCAAGTCGGTTGGCATGCGAACGATTCAAGAACTGCTGCAGGAGCAGAAGCTGAAGCCTGTTTTCTCGGAGCAAACCGGTCAAAACTATGTCGAGTTCAAAGAGGATGGCGTCGTAAAAAAAATATGGATTGAAGATGAGCGCTCTGTTCGCTCGCGGATTGTGCTTGCGCAGCAGCTTGGATTGGGTGGAATCGCAGTCTGGGCACGCAGCTTTGCCGATTCGGATATATGGAACGCGCTACGGTACCCGGCGTCATAACTTTATAATCCTTTATCAAATAAGAAAGCCGTCTGCTCATATGCAGGCGGCTTCACTAATACGGCCCAACGTTCACGTGAATGTGAATGTGTTGAACGGTCTGTGTACATTGGTTATGTATGCTGTACACTTGTTGTTTCTATTTGCTCTCTTCCAATTGTGATGCTTGAACTTCATTGTCTTCGAGTGACGGTTCGGCAGTTGCCTTGTCAGGATCCAGCGTCAGGATGGTCCGGCAGAACATGCAACGATCCGTTTTGCCAAGCATTTTGGTCTGGCGTCCGCATTCCGGACATTGCAGCACGACTGCGCTAGTAGAGAGCATCCCTGCCCAGAAGTAAATGGCCACGCTGCCAAGCAGCACGATCATGCCGAGGACCATGAATACTCCGGCAAAGGCTCTACCCTGCAAGCCCCACATTAAAATTCCTGCAGTGCCAAGCACCATCATTCCCATACCGGCTAGAGTAAGGACAAGACCCCAAAGACGGAACTCGTTAATTTTGCTCGTTCTGAAAATACGATGTTTCATTGCAGCCCCCCCAATCGTGTATGAAAATGTTTTTGAATTAGAAGGAAAGAGAGATTCTATGTAGAATTATAAACTATCATTCGATGTAAAAGAAAGCCAAAAAGCGTGGGATAGAGAATGAAACAAGTAATAGATGACTCAATTGACCAATTGTCCGGTGCGGCAAGCGTGAGCGGTGTTCTTGTCCTTAAGCGCAATCAGCTTGACGGAGAAATGCATGAGCATACCGAATGGGACTGTTACATACTGGTTATCGACGAAGAGTGTCCGTCTCATCCTTATCATGCAATTCAAGTTTCGAACGAAGAGCGGTCTGTTACACGTTGGACCTGCGTTCATCCTGATGAGTGGGAAGAGTGGATTACATCTATAGAAGTTCAGCCATTTATATCTTCCTTTGGACGAGCGGATATTATAGTAGATCGCAGCGGTACGCTAACTGCATGGCGGAAACGGCTTGAGGAGCACAAGAAGGCATCGGCACACCTGGAGTATATGAAGACGTATGCTTGTTTTCTGGATTCTCACACTCAGGCGAAGCATTTTTTACAGATGGATTACATGCTCGATGCTCACCGCTATGTAGATCAAGCATTTTATTACTGGGCGCGCCTTGTTGTTATGGAACAGGGGGAAATGCCGCGTGCTGCATTATGGCAGCAAGTCAAATGTCTTAATTTAGGCGTGTATAAGATGTACGAAGAGTTTACGATGAGTTCGGAATCCATGTCGCAGCGGATTCAGCTTGCGCTGCTAGCTTGTGAATTTTCATTGTCGTCGAAGATTACGGAAAGCTGTGCGCCGTTATTGGAATGGATAAAGCAAGCTCAGGGCCCTGTGCCGATGGCGAACATTATGCAGCATGCCGAGTTCAAGTGGCTGGGGAAATACTTGCCGACGCTGTTGAAGAAGCTCGTTCACCGTGGATATCTTGATGAGAAGTTGGTGGAGCACACGACGCCATATGGGAATTTGGGCAACGTGCAAGCTTATGAATGGGTTGGATAAATGCAGAGCACAATAGGGTGTGAAGCTGAAGCTACATTTGGCAACAATGTAGCTTTTTATTTTTTCTGAAATAACTGTTGACTCTCAAAGTGAATATGTGATACATTAATACTCGCCCTTCTTGAGAGAGCAACTTTTTAAAACTTACGCTTTGAAAGAGGCTGAAAAAAAGTTATGAAAAATGCTTGACTTTGAAACGGTGAACATGATATATTATAAGAGTCGCTGCTGAACAAAGCGACTTGATGAAGCGAGTGAGATTGAGGCTTGAAAGGCCTTGAAGCAGCAAGCTTCGCTGGAATGAAGATTGTTCTTTGAAAACTGAACAACGAGTGAAACGTTTGTGTAATAGAGGTTAACAACCTCGTCAGCAATACATGAGCAAGTCAAACTAACTTTAACGGAGAGTTTGATCCTGGC
>NZ_JAMAWB010000018.1:0-137118 GCF_023713585.1 Paenibacillus sp. MER TA 81-3 | reverse complement strand
AGATTCGATGCCGAATATGCTCCCAGAAAATGCTACGAGAACAAAAGGGTCACTTTTCAGCACCGAGAAGGTTGCGTGAAGCCGAAGAAGGAAGGAACGGAGTGTAGGCAGGACTACATGAGTACCGAACTTCGAGGGTGAATGCAAGATTCGATGCCGAATATGCTCCCAGAAAATGCTACGAGAACAAAAGGGTCACTTTTCAGCACCGAGAAGGTTGCGTGAAGCCGAAGAAGGAAGGAACGGAGTGTAGGCAGGACTACATGAGTACCGTACTTCGAGGGTGAATGCAAGATTCGATGCCGAATATGCTCCTAGAAAAGCTTCGTGATCAAAAGTGAAAGAGCGTAACGTTTGGAAACCATGCATAAAGCTCCCGAATTTCCAGCAAACTATGGTCAGTATGTTATACAAGTTGCTGTGAAGGGAGACGTTTGTACGATGTATAAACGATTAAGTGCGGTGCTGTTTCCGATAGTTACGTTCTTTTTTATTGGAGCGATTGTATGGGGATATCAAGAGCATCAAGAGAAGAACTCCATCTTAATTAAAGCAGAGAACCAATACCAGCGGGCATTTCACGACTTGTCGTATCACGTCGACAAGCTGCATAGCGAGCTAGGTCAAACGTTGGCTGTCAACGCCAAGTCACAAGGCATGCATCGCAAAGGGCTAGTCAATGTGTGGCGCATAACAAGTCAAGCTCAGAACGAAATTAACCAACTCCCGCTTACACTGTTGCCGTTCAATAAGACGGAAGATTTCTTGTCACGTATTTCTAACTTTGCTTATCGCACGGCTGTTCGTGATTTAACGAAGCAGCCGCTATCTGACGATGAAGTGAAGACGATGAAGACACTGCAGCAGAATGCATCGCAAATCTCTAAAGATCTGCAAAGCGTGCAGGGAAAGGTTATTAAGAACAACCTTCGCTGGATGGACGTTGAGACTGCCATGGCCAGTGAGCAGAAAAAGATGGATAATACGATTATTGACGGGTTTAAAACTGTCGATAAAAAAGTGGGGCAATATCCTGAATTAAATTGGGGCCCGTCTGTTGCCAGCGTATACACGAAGCGTTCCGTTAAGATGCTCAAAGGACAGCCGCTCACGGTTGAACAGATCAAAACGAAAGCAGAAAAATTTTTGGAGCATAAGCCTAATGAGCCTATCCAAGTAAGAGTGAACGGAAAAGGGACGGAGTATGAATCGTATACTGCGTTTACGAACGTAAAAGGTGATGGCAGTTCTATTTCGTTGGACTATACGAAGCAAGGAATGCTGATGTCTTATATGGACACCCGTTCCGTGAAGGCAAAACGTATCTCGATAACTGAAGCCGAGCAAGCGGCAAAGAAATTTCTGAAGAAGAATGACTACCCTTCAATGGAAGTAGTCCGTTATAACGAATTCAATCATGTGGGCAGTTTGATGTTGGTCCCTATTATTGATGGAGTGTATGTATATCCTCAACAGGTAAGCGTGCGCGTCGCGCTCGATAACGGGGAAGTAACAGGACTTCAGGCGACAGATTACATCTATGAGCATAAAGACCGCACAGTAGGCAAGCCGAAGATAACGATGAAGGAAGCCCGTGCGATGCTGAATCCGGACATGCACATTCTGTTCGACCGTAAGTCCCTGATCAAAAATGATTTGGGGGAAGAAGTGCTGTGCTATGAATTTGGCGGTAAAATTAACGGTGGCGCCTACCGTGTTTATATTAATGCAGAGAATGGCATCGAAGAGCAAATTGAAGAAATGCCGATGTTAAAAAGTTAACTGATCGGAATATGAAGCTGTGTAGGTGCTATCCTCCACCTCATTCTTTTATGCGATGCATGAAGGAATCGGTTGGAGAAGGGGCACCTTTTTCTTTTGGACTCCTACAACCCATGCTATAATTGGCGTGGAGGGGAGCTCATGTTACCTAATATAAATGATATGATGTACATGCAATCGGTTCGCGCGCAAGCAGGCGACCCAACCTATAAATCCCGAGTTACGGAAATCGATGAAGAACATTTGTGGATTGAAATTCCTTTGTGTGAGCAAACGGGGAAATATGGAGTGTTCGCAGCAGGCGAAGAGCTGGATGTTTATTACTCGCAAGAGGATGGCATGAAGTGGCACTTTCGAACCCTTGTGACGGGAAGACGGCAGGACACGATTCGTATGTTGTCTATTCGGAAGCCGGAGCAGCATTGGCTTACCAGAATGCAGCGGCGCAATTATTTGCGTGTGCAGGCTAATCTGGAGACAGCCATCAGCACGATGGATGGCGTGAAATTTATTGCCTTGTCGGAAGATATTAGCGGAGGCGGGATGTCCTTCGTCACACATCCGAAATGGGGACTTCGAGAGACACAGCTGCTGCAATGCTGGATTGCTGTTTCATTTCGCAGCGGAGCAATTGAACATGTTCCGTTCACGGGGCAGATTGTTCGTATCCAGCCTATTCACGAGGAAAGAGTAGCGGTCATGGTAAAGTTCGAGCAAATCTCTGAAGTGGAACAACAGAAATTAATTCGTTACTGCTTTGAACGGCAGTTTGAACTGAGAAAGTGATACATACCGGCCGCATAATTTTTCCATCCTGACGATATACTACCACAATAAAATGTGGGGTGAGTATGATGAGAACAGTGTGGCCGCATCGCAGCAAGCATGTTCCTCAGGAGATGAAGGAGCATGAATTCGAAGATGAAAAACACCGGCTGTTGCTGTATTGGGACAACTGTGCCCGCTGGGTGACGCGCATATGTTTTTCGTTCGTCATCCTGGTCGTTGCCACCCAATGTTTGCTCTTGATTGGCGGATTTCGCCATTATTTATGTCCGGTGGAACGGTTGGAAGGAATTCTTTATAAGTACGTGTCCTAGGCATAATTAGTGACATCCAACCGAACCGCAACTCTTTTTTGAAACAGACTCGTTTTGCATCCCTTTTTTAAGTGTGGTATAATTTTCACGTCGCAGGCAATGCCTGCTTTTTTCTTGAATGAACGTTACTACTGTGGTTTCTATTTACAGTGCGTGTTCATAAAGATTCTTACAGGTATGACTAGGGAAGGAGTCAGTCCCGTTGACACAACAGTGTGAGACTACGACGCAACGAATGAATATCGCCATCGACGGGCCTGCAGGAGCTGGAAAGAGTACGGTTGCCCGCCTCGTCGCTCGTGAGCTAGGATATGTTTATATTGATACGGGCGCCATGTATCGTGCCGTATCATTACATATGACACGGGTATGCATACGTCCGGATGAGACGGATGCGCTTTCGGAAGAGATGAAGTGCTTGAGAATTGAACTGCGGCCGGAAGCGGAACGTCAATTCGTCTTTCTGAATGGAGAAGACGTGACGGATGCGATACGAACGTCTGAAATGAGCCGCTTGGCTTCATTATACGCGCAAGTCGGAGTCGTACGAGAACTACTGGTTGAAATGCAGCGTCAAATGGCAAAGCGCAAAGGGGTGGTCATGGACGGCCGTGATATCGGTACACATGTGCTTCCTGATGCGGAAATGAAGTGGTTCATAACCGCTTCCGTAGAAGAACGGGCTCGCCGGCGATACGAGGAATGGAAAGACAAGGAGAATGCTTCGCTGGAGCATTTCATCCAGGAAATCGCCGACCGTGACCGACAAGACGAGACGCGTGAAGTTTCCCCGTTAAAGCAAGCGGAAGATGCCGTTCTGCTGGATACGACGGGAATGACAATCGCCGATGTCGTGCGCGTCATCGTAGATCGCGCGATCATACGAAAGTGATGGTGAACCGTAGCTACTATGTTCTATACGTTTTGCAGAGCGCTGCTTCGATTCTTCTACCGGATTCTGTTCCGATTTGAAGCGAAAAACAAACATTATGTGCCTAAAGAGGGCGGGGTCGTCTTGTGCTCCAACCATATCAGCTTATTGGATCCCCCGGCTATTGGAATACTGCTCGATCGGCGCATCCGATTCATGGCCAAAGCGGAACTGTTCAAAGTTCCAGTATTCGGCCCGGCAATAGACGCGTTGGGAGCGTTTCCCGTTAAACGCGGCGGAGTAAGCAAAGAAACGATCCGCACGGCATTCCAATTGCTGAACGACGGCGAGATTATGGGAATATTCCCGGAAGGCACCCGTAACACAGACGGAGCGGTTGCTGCGAAGAAGGGCGCTGCGATGATAGCGTTGCGAAGCAGAGCTACCATTGTGCCTGTGGCCGTTATCGGCAACTACAAACTATTTCGCAAGACTAGAGTGTGTTACGGTCCGCCAATCGATATGTCAGATCTGCTGGCAGAGAAGGGAAGCGACGTGCTCGAGAGAGCAACGGAACGCATTATGGAGCATATCCAACGTATCATTAAGGAAGAAACTGCTTCTTCATGATACAGCGCATGCATGTTTTTCTCATTAGGAAAGATACTACAGGTATTATTTACAGGTTATACCCTTAATTTCGTTACGACATCTGAATTTCTATACGGATATCCTTATGGAACGTTAGAGTTCAGGTTCGCATAATAGCATCCACTTATCGAGGTCTTTATCTTTTTGAAGAGACATAGATAAGAGTTCCTTATGATTCCTGCATAGCAGGTTTCAATAAATGGGGTTTCAATCGAGGAGGTATTTCACATGTCTGAAGAAACAAAAGTGAATGAAACGGCCGAAACGGCTAACCAAGAAGCGATGGAGAACATCGTAACCTTGAAAAAAGGTGACACCGTCAAAGGCGCGATTGTCAAAATCGATGACAACCAAGCATTTGTAAGCATTGGATATAAATATGACGGTGTAATTCCTATCCGCGAGCTGTCTGCCGTATCCGTTGACAAAGCTTCGGATGCTGTTGAGGTAGGCCAAGAAGTGGAATGTAAAGTAGTAAGCATCGATGATGAGAAAGAACGTCTCGTGCTTTCGAAACGTCAAGTCGACGGTGAACAATCCTGGGACTTGATGCAGCAGCGCTTCGACAATCAAGAGGTGTTCGAAGTAACGGTTGCAGACGTAGTGAAAGGCGGCATCGTCGCAGATGTAGGCGTGCGCGCATTTATTCCTGCCTCCATGGTAGAACGTCATTTTGTTGAAGATTTCAGCGACTACAAAGGTCGTACGCTGCGCGTGAAAGTAAAAGAAATCGATCGCGAAAACAACAAACTTATTCTTTCTCAAAAAGATGTATTGGAAGAAGAGTTCGAAGCGAACAAACTACGCGTGATGGCGAACCTTCAAGAAGGTCAGGAATTGGAAGGTACCGTGCAACGCTTGACACAATTCGGCGCATTTGTTGACGTAGGCGGCGTGGACGGATTGGTACACGTATCCGAAATCGCATGGCAGCATGTCGATAAACCATCCGATGTTGTACAAGAAGGCCAACAAGTGAGAGTAAAAGTATTGAAAGTTGACCCTGCCAACGGCAAGATTAGTCTGAGCATCAAAGCGACTCAACCGGGGCCTTGGGAGCAAGCTGCTGATAAGATCAAGACAGGCGACATCATCAGCGGTGAAGTGAAACGTCTCGTTGATTTCGGTGCGTTCGTTGAAGTGACGCCTGGCGTGGAAGGTCTGGTTCATATTTCCCAAATCGCTCACCGTCATATTGCGACTCCGTTCGAAGTATTGAAGCAAGGTCAGACGGTGCAAGTGAAGGTGTTGGACTTCAATCCTGCAGAGAAACGCGTTAGCTTGAGCATTAAAGAAACGGAAGAAGCTCCAGCTCAAGCTCCGAAGCCAGAGAAGAGAATCAAGGAAGAACTGAACAACCCGAACGTATCTCTCAACAACCAAGCAATGAGCGTGACATTAGGCGAACGCTTTGGCGACATGCTGAACAAATTTAAAAAATAAGTTGAATTCATTATTTTTCGGCGGACTCATTGCGAGTCCGCCGATTATTTTTATACCTCCCTCCAAATAATACGAAGAAACGTTAGGGAGATGGAAGCTTGACACCTGGGATACTGTCTTTTATTGTATGGATCTGCTTCTTCATCTTAATGGCGAGCGGCTGGCGAACCGTTGTGCTGAGACACGTATCGTGGCGCTGGATTATCTGTATCGGGGTGTCTTGGATATTGCTGAACCGATTCACCGTTACGATAGCTGCAGCAGGCAAAGTAAATGCAGCATGGTTGTTATGGTGCCTTGTCGCAGTGCTGCTCCTGTTGGATCAGTTCATTAGGCTGCGCGGCTTTACTTTATTAGGTCACATCGGATTGGTTGCTGCCGCTTGGTTGTGGCTAGAGCTGTTAAAATGGTCATCCATCAGCTTGCTCCGACAATTCAGCAAGGAATGGATCATCGCGGCGATTATCGGCTTGATGGTTCTATCTGCATCCAGACGGTGGACGTATCAATGGATCGTGCTTACACTCGGACTGGCTTGCGGAGATTTATTTATTAAAGCGAAAAGCGGAGCGTCGTCTGAGCTTGGGAGTGCGGGGCTGCAGGATGTATGGTGGGTGTCCTTTTTGACCGTTCGAATGGTTACAGCTGCAATGCAATGGATAAAGGGCAGATGGAGAGGCACAAAATGGAAGCAGGCAGATTGAAGGTGAGCGTTCTGGAATGTGCGCTGATAAATGGAGAGTGCTCCTGCAAATTGGTTAGCCAAGGGGCCAATTTTTTGATATGATGATGTACGTGTATATGTTGCAAAAGATGAAGGAGTGAACTGCATGGCAAAACCCGTTGTTGCCATCGTCGGGCGGCCGAATGTCGGCAAGTCCACCATTTTTAACCGAATTATCGGCGACCGATTGGCCATTGTAGAGGACAAGCCTGGCGTGACACGCGACCGTATCTACGGGACGGGCGAATGGAACGGGAAGCCGTTCAGCATTATTGACACGGGCGGAATCGAGGTATACGGAGAAGATGAGATGCTCCGTTCAATCCGGGTTCAAGCCGAACTCGCGATTGAGGAATCTGACGTCATCGTGTTCATGTGTGATGCCAAGACCGGTGTGACCCAAGCCGATGAAGAAGTGGCGCAAATGTTGTTCCGATCCGGCAAGCCGGTTATCGTTGCGGTGAATAAAGTGGATAATTTGAATCGCATGGACGATATTTATGAGTTTTATAGCTTAGGCTTCGGTGATCCGATTCCGATCTCGGGTTCACATGGTACCGGATTGGGGGATTTATTAGATGAGGTTGTTGAGAAATTTCCGGATCTAACCGATGAGGAATATGATGATGATGTCATTAAGGTAGCTCTTATCGGGCGGCCTAACGTAGGCAAGTCATCGCTTGTCAATGCCATTCTAGGTGAAGAACGCGTTATCGTGAGCGACGTGGCTGGTACGACCAGGGATGCGATTGACACCCCGTTTGAGAAGGACGGACAGAGGTTCGTTATTATCGATACGGCTGGAATGCGGAAACGCGGAAAGGTCTATGAGACGACTGAAAAATACAGCGTAATGCGTTCTCTGAAGGCGATTGAACGTGCTGACGTCGTACTGGTAATCATCAACGGCGAGGAAGGGATTATCGAACAAGACAAACATATCGCAGGCTATGCTCATGAAGCGGGCAAGGCCGTGTTGTTTGTCGTCAATAAGTGGGATATCGTGTCGAAAGATGATAAAACGATGCATCAATTCGAACAAAAGATTCGCGATCATTTCCTGTTTATGACATACGCTCCAATCGTGTTCTTATCCGCAAAGACGAAGCAGCGATTACATAAACTGCTCCCGGTTATCGAACATGTCGCGCAGCAGCATGCAAAGCGCATTCCGACGCACCTCCTGAACGATGTCGTATCGGATGCGGTTGCTTACAACCCGCCTCCAACGGATAAGGGACGACGCCTGCGCATTAATTATGCGACGCAGGTTGCGGTGAAGCCGCCGACGATCGTGATCTTCGTCAATGATCCGGAGCTAATGCATTTCTCCTATGAGCGTTATTTGGATAATCGCATCCGTGCTTCGTTTGACTTTGAAGGCACACCGATCCGGTTATTCACACGCCGGAAATCCGATGAAGGTTAGGGGCGAGCTGAGGTGACCTTGTCTATAATTGCGATCGTAGTCAGTTATTTGCTCGGCTCAGTCAGCTTCAGTTTGCTCATAGGGAAATGGCTGCGGGGTATCGATATTCGCCAGCATGGAAGCGGCAATGCCGGAGCGACCAATACGTTGCGGGTGCTGGGGAAGGGTCCTGCAATTGGCGTATTATTGTTAGATGCAGTCAAAGGGATTATCGCCGTTCTAATTGGACGTTGGCTTGGAGATGATTCATGGGCGATGGTGCTGTGTGGAATTGCTGCCATCGCTGGTCATAACTGGCCGATATATTTCCGGTTCCGCGGCGGAAAGGGGATTGCAACGACGATCGGCGTGTTGGCGATTTTGGCGTTCTGGCCAGCGCTCTGCGCCGGTGTTCTTGCGATCGCCTCGATTGTATGGAAGCGTTATGTGTCTCTAGGTTCTTTGATTTTTACGACGATGACCCCGGTATTCTTGTTGCTATTCCGTTATGATTGGAGTATATTCTGGGGCAGCTTGCTGTTGTGCGCGTTTGCGTTCTATCGTCATCGCGGCAACATTGTCAAGCTGGTGAAAGGGACGGAGAACCGTTTAGGCTCGAAAAAAGGAGGAATGCCACGTGTCCGTTAAGGTCGCGGTGTTCGTCGCGGGAAGTTGGGGAACTGCGCTCAGCGAGGTATTGGCTCAGAACGGATGCAACGTCTCGCTATGGACCCGGAATGAACGCCAGGCGGAAGAAATAAATACGAAGCATAGCAATCATAAATATTTGCCGGACGTTACGTTGCACCCTGACCTTCATGCGACATGCTCCATGGAAGAAGCGATGGAGGGTGCGGAAGCTTGCCTCATCGTGGCGCCGTCGGCTGCAATGCGTCAAGTGACGCGGCAGATGAAACCTTACTTTACGGATAAGATGATAATCGTACATGCAACGAAGGGATTCGAGACCGAAACGTTAAAGCGTATGTCTGAAGTGATTGCCGAAGAGTTGGAATGCGGGGAAGACCGTATTGCCGTATTATCCGGACCAAGTCATGCGGAAGAAGTCGTCAGACAATGCCCGACTACGGTAGTTGTAGCATCCACTTCGACGGAGACGGGAGAAAAAGCGCAGGATCTGTTCATGAACGAATCGTTTTTCCGCGTGTATACGAATCAGGACGTTATTGGAGTTGAGCTGGCCGGCTCGCTTAAGAACATTATCGCGCTAGGGGCCGGATTGTCAGACGGCATCGGATACGGCGACAACGCGAAAGCGGCCCTCATCACGAGAGGACTTGCGGAGATTGCCCGGCTCGGCGTCGTGATGGGCGCGAACGCGCTGACGTTTGCCGGTCTTGCCGGTGTTGGCGATCTGGTCGTTACGTGTACGAGTCAGCACAGCCGGAACTGGCGTGCCGGCTCGCTTATCGGCCAAGGGCATGCTGTGGATGAGGTGCTGTCGCAGATGGGAATGGTCGTAGAAGGTATTCGGACCACGAAAGCCGCCTATTTGCTCGCGCGGCAGTATGATGTCCAATTGCCAATTACTGAGCAATTGCACCGCGTCTTATTTGATGGCAAAGAACCGAAGAAAGCAGTCGAACATTTAATGGGCCGCGTTCGCAAAAATGAAATCGAAGAAGTTGCGAAATCGTCGTGGTCATAATGCGATATCGTTAGGATATTTGTCGGTACTTTTTCACCTTTGAACGGGACTTATCATACACTGTATGAAGTCTGACCCGAGGAGGGACAAAATGCCGAACAATAAATTTTCTAAGGACGCATTGAACGCGATTAATAAGAAGACCGGCAAACATATTACCGAAAATCAAATAAAAAAGATTGCCGGCGGGGTGAAGCCGAGTACGATGCAAAGTGAAGCCCAACTGCGGCAGTTGATTAAACAAGTCGCTTCAATGGCCAAACTGCCTGTAACGGAAGCTACGATAAATGAGATTGTGAGCACCGTCAAGCGAAGCGGTACGAACCCAAGCAACTTGGAAGGCATCATGAAGCTGATCATGAAGAAATAAGCTTCATTCCTATGTTTTTCGATCGAGATAGACGACACGTTAGCGATAAGCTAACGTGTCGTCTTTTGTTCTTTTAAGACGGATGGTATAATGAGAGCAGTTTGCGCGGATGGGAGAATCGGGAAAATGGACAGTATGACTAAGATGTGGGTATCCTTTATCGGAATTGGCCTCATGGCTTTTTCCGCATTTCTGATTATGTTTGCCAGGCATAAGACGAAAGGATGGATTCGTGGTATCCTTTCTTTTATCGCTTTCATCATGCTGTTAGCGGGAATGCTGTATGGAATTATATCGATAGTGTAATACATAAAACATTGGCGGAAGGAGTGACTTTTGATGGCGGATATTACATTAACAGCACGAACAGGGGAAGCAACCGTCACGGTCCCGCTCGGTACTACGCTTTTGGATGCGGCCGTTCAGGCGGACGTGGGTTGGAATTATGCATGCACGCGCGGCACGTGTGCACGCTGCCGCTGTGTAGTTGAGGAAGGACACGAGCATTTATCCGAAGTGACGGATGCCGAATGGGATCGCATGGAAGAAGAAGAATTTGCAGAAGGATATCGACTTGCATGTCAAGCGGTTATTGAGACGGATGGAGTCATTCGCGCCGCCCACAAGCCTTATTTTTAGTACAACTTTTGAACACGGACCTTGTTGACATCTATAGATTATTCGAAACGGAATGGGGTAGTTCTGATGAAACCTTCATTGTCCGTACCTCTTGTGCAGACGATTAAGCATTTTTCAAACATGGCGAGACGTGAAAACCTATGCTGGATGCTGGGTGGGAGCTGCGGCTTGGCGTTGCATGGCGTTCAGCTGGAAGGTGTTCCGCGCGATGTCGATATTTATGCGGACGGACAAGACGGGCTCCAATTGCAGCAGTTGTGGAAAGCATATGCGGTAGATGAACCGGAGTGGAATGAGACGGAGAGATACCGCTCTTTGCTGAGTCATTATGAGTACAAAGGCGTATCCATCGAGCTTGTCGGTGATTTCGTTGTATCAACGCCACTCGGACAATATGTCACTGGCATTCGAGGCTTGTTGTGGAACTATGGCTTGGAAGTGCAGCTAGGTCATACTTTCGTACATGTCATGCCGCTGGCTCATGAGCTTGTCTTCAACGTGCTGCGTGAACGTAAAGACCGTGTGCAGTCTATTGTCAGTGTAATGAATCAATCGCCCCAGCTTCATGTGGATTCGATGAGAATGGTGTGGGCCCAATGTTCAGATCATGCCCAACTATCAGAAGCTCTTGCCGAACTGTGCCCAGACATCATGAACCATATTTTTACTTCTCACTAGCAAATCATACATCGATTTCACAATATGAAAGGATGGCTGCATCTGTGGGAACGCGAGTTCGCTTTGAACCCCAAGGCATTGAGATAGAGATGAAGCACGCCGTGTCGCTGCTTGATGCGGCCAGAAGGGCCGGGGTTCCGGTTCGTACGCGCTGTGACGGCAAAGCGGGATGCTTGATGTGCAAGGTCGACGTAGAGGGCGATGAACGCTTGTTAACTCCGCCCAGTCAACCTGAAATGCGGAAGCTTGGAGTCGACTCTACCCAAGGGCTGCGTCTCGCCTGTCAGGTGCGAGTCTCAGGCCAGGAGGGCGCGATTACGGTCACAGTACCTGAAGATCCACTTAAAGCGCTGGTTCGCCGCCAGTTAGCGGAGCAACAAAATGATGATTCATTGTGGTAGTTGGACATGAAAATATCGTCGTTATCGAAGTCAGGAGGAATGTGAGTGAGCCGGAACAGACGGATTGCGCTACTCGTTGTCACTTCACTCATCAGCATGCTGCTGCAGGGGTGTCTGTATCCGAATGAGCTGCGCAAAGAGAATCAGCAATCCGCCCGGGAAGGAATCCTTCTCGTTCAAAATGCAGTGGATGAATATCAAAAGCAGACACAGCTTCTGCCCATGATAACGAGTGACATGAGTGTACCCCGCTATGAGAAGTACCGTATCGATTTTGAACGGTTGAAGCGGCGAGGGGTGCTGGGCTCCACTCCTAGCAATGCCTTCGAAGCAGGCGGCACGGGCACTTATTTAATTATCGATGAGGAAACAGAGCCTAAGGTGCGTATTATGGATTTGCTCACGGCGCAGCGGGTCAATGATTTGACTCGTGCCGTTGATTCTTATAAGCGCAAGCAAGGAAGCCTTCCGACGACAGAGGAAGTGTATCCAGGATTCTACAGCATAGACGAGGCGGCGGTTGGAGTCCGTCCGAATGAAGTGCTGAGCCCATTCAACGGACAGCCGCTTTCGTTCATGATGGATATGGAAGGCACAGTGTATGCAGATTACGCGCCAGACATCATGCAGCTGGTGGAGAAGTTGGAGAAGCGTCCGACAGGAAATGAGAAAGATTTGCGGCCTCTGCTTGTCGAGTCTTCCTTCTATGTGCCGGTGAAGTCGGTTTCATACATATGGAAGGACAACGCGCCGTGGCCGCAGGTCGCAACTGCGCCAGAATCGGATTAATCTCGAATCATAATGGCAGTAAAGATCAATCGGATCTTTTCCGATTGATTTTTTTTTATTCTGCATACTTTTCTATTAATATCATATATCTGATTTGGAAGGCATGCGTTCGTTATGCGAATAAAAATGTTAGTGACATGGGTCATATTTCTGCCTACTTTCAAATAAGATGTTACTAGTCCAAAAGCATGTACGAGTTGCGTCGGAAAAAATGCCCTTGTACGACGTGAAATCTCGGCGGCGAACACTGGCGACAACGGCAACAGCTCAATCCTAGCAACGGTGCCAATCGTTTCTGAAGGGCGAGAGGCAGACGTTGCCTCTAGGTCCGTCGGAAAATTTTGAGGAGGGGATATCATTGGAAAAAGTGGACATTTTTAAGGACATTGCCGAGCGTACCGGTGGGGATATTTACCTCGGGGTCGTCGGTGCGGTCCGCACGGGGAAATCGACTTTTATTAAACGATTTATGGAAACGGTCGTGCTGCCAAACATCGCGAGCGAATCGGACCGAGCCCGCGCGGTAGACGAACTGCCCCAAAGTGCAGCAGGAAAAACTATCATGACAACGGAACCGAAATTCGTCCCGAATAATGCTGTGCAAATTAAAGTCGCAGAAGGTCTGGAGGTAAACGTTCGCCTCGTCGATTGCGTCGGATATGCAGTAGAAGGCGCCAAAGGCTACGAGGATGAGAATGGACCGCGGATGATTAGCACGCCATGGTTCGAGGAGCCAATTCCATTCCAAGAGGCGGCGGAAATCGGCACACGCAAGGTGATTCAAGAGCATTCCACGCTCGGTGTTGTCGTAACGACAGATGGAACGATTGCAGAAATACCGCGCAGCTCCTATGTCGACTCCGAAGAGCGAGTCATCAATGAGTTGAAAGAGGTCGGCAAGCCATTCGTGTTAATTATTAACTCGACGCGGCCCCGAAGCGAGGAGACGTTGGAGCTCCGGAATGAACTGCATGAGAAATATGATATTCCGGTTATACCGCTTAGCGTAGCTACGATGGGCGAAGACGACGTCATGGGCGTTCTGCGCGAAGTATTATATGAGTTCCCGGTTCATGAAGTCAACGTCAACTTGCCGAGCTGGGTGATGGTGCTGAATGACAGTCATTGGCTGCGCACCAGCTATGAATCGTCAGTACGGGACACAGTGAAGGACATTCGTCGTTTGCGCGATGTCGATCGTGTCGTGCAACAGTTCATGGAATATGATTTTATTGCTAGGGCCGGGCTAAGCGGGATGGATATGGGCCAGGGTGTCGCAGAGATTGATTTGTACGCGCCGGACGAATTATATGACCAAATCCTGATGGAAGTGGTTGGAGTGGAGATTCGAGGCAAGGATCATCTGCTCCAGTTAATGCAGGAGTTTTCACACGCGAAGCGGGAGTACGACCGATTTGCAGATGCGCTTGAAATGGTCAAGACAACAGGCTATGGCATAGCTGCCCCAACATTGACGGAAATGGCTCTCGACGAGCCAGAGCTTATCCGGCAAGGATCACGCTTTGGCCTTCGCTTGAAAGCAACCGCTCCGTCCATTCATATGATTCGCGTCGATGTCGAGTCTGAATTCGCGCCAATCATCGGCACGGAGAAGCAGAGTGAGGAGCTTATGCGTTATCTCATGCAGGACTTCGAGAACGATCCGACCAAGATTTGGAATTCGGACATTTTCGGAAGATCGCTGCATTCCATCGTCAGAGAAGGCATCCAAGGCAAGATTGCCATGATGCCGGATAATGCAAGATACAAGCTGCAAGAGACGCTCGGACGAATCATTAATGAAGGCTCCGGCGGATTGATTGCGATTATATTGTAAGTGGAAAAAAGCTCAGGCGACAGGATTTCTTCCAGCAGGAAGAAGTTCTCGCTTGAGCTTTTTTTAACAACTTCTCATAAACCAATTTACAGACTCGGAATTAACTATTATATTTATGGATAACGAATCCACGGAAAAAAGTGGATGTATAAAAATACATTACACATAAATAAAAGGGGGATCAGAGTATGTCGGCACAATCACACAGTCATCGTGGAAAATGGGAGATGATGTTTTACTTGGTGCTCATCTCCGTCGTGATAACCGCTTGCGGTCAGAAGTCTGGCGGATCAGAAGGCTCTGCCGGTACGAATGACGGAATTCGGGGCAAGCGTATCGCACTCATTATGGAATTTAACACCGGCACTTTTTCTCAGCAATATGTAGACGGGATCAAAGAAGAGACAAAGCGGTTCGGAGGCGAATTAACGATGTTCGTAGCCGAGAATGACAAGGCAAAGATGGGATCGCAACTAGAAATGGCTGTTAGTCAGAAGTTTGATGCAATTCTTACAGATCATGGAAATCCAGAAACGTTGGATGCGGGGATGAACAAAGCCGTGGAGCAGAACATTCCTGTCGTTGCCTTCGACGCACTCGTCAATATACCCGGGGTGACCGTGCTTGAGCAAGGTGACGAGAAGATGGCGCAGATTACCTTGGAGCATATGGGGCACGACATCGGCGGCAAAGGCAACATCGTCAAAGTATGGACCGCCGGCTATGCTCCAATGGAACGCCGCCAAATCGCATACGACACTTTTATGAAGAGCAATACGGACGTGAAAGAAATCGCTGCGTTTGGCGCAGCTACGTCCAGCACTGCCTTAGACACGCAGGCGAAGATGGAAGCTGTACTGAAGCAGTATCCGAATAAAGGAGATATTGCTGCCGTATGGGCTGCTTATGACGAATTCGCCAAAGGCGCTGCTCGTGCTATACAAGAGTCTGGCCGAGAAGAGATAAAAGTATACGGGATCGATATGAGTGATGAGGACCTGCAAATGATCCAAGACAAGAATAATCCATGGATTGCTTCAGCTGCAGTAGACCCGAAAGATATTGGACGTGTTCAAGTGCGATTGGCCTATCAGAAGCTGCATGGTGATCAAGTAGATAAAAAGGTCGTGCTGGAGCCTGTGTTTGTCAAGCGCGAGGATTTACCGGACAAGCAAATTTCGACGAGTGAACTGCACGAGTACGTTAAAGGCTGGAGTGGAAGTACCCAAGGCTTGAAGGATTGGATGAATGAATACAAGTGAACAATTTAACGATTAAAGGCGGGATATGAAATGACTAACTCATCCGATGCTAAACCCGACAACGCCTTTTCTGCCAATACGGCCCGCACGGAGCGGGGGGCGGCGCTTCGCGCTTCCTCTCCTGACGATAATTTATATATGCTCGGCATATCTAAATCCTTCAATGGAGTGGCGGCGCTTCATAGTGTGAGCTTTACCGCTTCTAGCGGAGAAATACATGCTCTGCTTGGCGCCAATGGGGCGGGGAAGAGCACGCTCATGAAAATATTGTCGGGCGCTTATCGCGCTGATGTCGGCAATATTCACATTGGCAGCCGTCCGCTGCATATTAAGTCGCCAGCCGATGCGAAGCGGCAAGGCATTCATTGCGTGTACCAGGAAGTGGATACGGCTCTGGTGCCACAGCTTACCGTTGCGGAAAATATTATGATGGACCGTATGGGACAAGCCAATCGTTCTTGGTGGGTGAGTCCGCGGCGTATTCGTCAAGAAGCCGAGAAAGCGATGCAGTCATTAGGCGCAGCGATACCGTTGACGAAGCGAGTGGAGCAATGTACGTTGGCGGAGAAGCAGATGGTGCTGCTGGCAAGAATATTGGCGGAGCAAGCCAAAGTCGTCATTTTTGATGAACCGACTGCTCCGCTAAGTCATGAAGAGGCAATGCGGTTGTTCCAAATGATGCGTTCGATGCGCGATCTCGGTGTTGTCGTCATCTTTATTTCACATCGTCTTCCTGAAGTGTTTGCAGAAAGTGATCGTATTACAATCATGCGTGACGGCCAGATCGTCCACTCCTCGCAGACCGATGAGACGACGCCTGAAGAAGTTGTCCGGCATATGCTCGGCAAGACTTTTGAAGAAGAATTTCCGAAGGAACAAGCAGTGATCGGCGATGTTCTCTTGCAGGTGCAAGGCATTACACGCGGTCGGAAAGTGCGTGACGTCAGCTTTGACGTACGACAAGGCGAAATTGTAGGCATCGTTGGAGTGGTAGGTGCGGGCAAGACGGAACTGTCCCGGCTGCTGACTGGAGTGGATGTGTATGAACGAGGAAGCATGTCATTGAATGGAGTGCCGCTTATACCGAAGGAACCGGCCGATGCCGTTCGGGCTGGCATTGTGCTTGTCCCGGAAGAGCGAAGGAAGCAAGGCGTATTTGTCCAGGAATCGATCCAGCACAACATAAGTGTTCCTTTATTGAAGGCGTTAAGCTTGCTTGGATTTGTAAGGAAACGGAATGAATCGCGCTTGGCGGAACAAATGCGCGACCGGCTAACAATTAAATCCTCATCCGTCACGCAAGAAGTGAAATATTTAAGCGGCGGCAACCAACAGAAAGTGTCTATTGGCAAATGGCTTGAGACCCTAGCACATGTGTATGTTCTGGATGAGCCGACCAAAGGTGTGGACATCGGAGCGAAGAGCGACATGTTTCGAATCATCGGCAAGCTGGTGCAGCAGGGGAAAGGAATTGTGTATTTAACGTGTGAATTCAATGAAGTGATAGGGATTGCAGATCGCATATACGTCATGTATGACGGTGAATTGGTGCAAGCCTTTCAGCGGAATGAAGTGACGCAGGAGCAGCTCATGTTCTACGCAAGTGCGGGTCAGGGAGGAGAATGGAAATAATGAATACGGGCTTCAAGGACAGACTGCTGAACTTTTGCTTTCGGTACGGTGCAATTATCGTCATCATTGGTGTAGTTGCTTTTTTCTCAGTGCGACTTCCTTATTTCTTCTCCAGTGCGAATTTGGCGGACATTTTACGCTCGATCTCAATCGTTACCTTTGTCGCTATCGGAGTAACACTTTCACTCATTGTCGATGGATTCGACCTGTCCGTCGGTTCTACGGTATCGTTAACAACGGTCGTAACGGCATCGCTTATGATTTGGTATGAAATGCCGCTAGTTATCGTCATTATTGTTCCGCTGCTTGTCGGAGCGGTGATTGGGTGCATCAACGCATTCTTTATCGTCAAATTACGCATACCGGATCTGTTGACTACGCTGGCTGTCATGTATATCGTAGCAGGAATTCATAAGACGTATACGAAGGGATATACCGTTTATAACAACATGCAGTTCGAGGATGGAACGAAGGCTCCGGGGAAAATGTATGAATCCTTCTTGCAGCTGGGCAAGGGCGAAGTATCATTTGGATTCTTCTCTGTACCAATTCCGGTGCTCCTTATGCTCATTGCCGTCATCGGCGTCCACGTGATGCTGAAGTACAGCCGATTCGGCCGACAAATGTACATGACCGGAGGGAATGAAGAAGCGGCCCGCCTTTCCGGAATTCGCATAAACAGAATAAGAACCATCGCTTATATTTTGTCAGGCATGTGTGCGGCCATAGGGGGATTGATCTACGCGGCACGGGTAGGGAGTGGACAAATCGATGCCGGATCGCCATTGCTAATGGAGGGGGTCGCCGCTGTTTTTGTCGGTTTTTCCGTCTTTGGGGCAGGGAAGCCTAATATTATCGGCACATTTTTTGGTTCGGTCTTAATCGGTGTGCTCGTAAACGGCTTGACAATGATGAACTTGCAATATTACACACATGACATTGTAAAAGGGACGGTACTTATCTTGGCGCTGGCTGTCACATTTTATGTTATACACCGTGCTCGAACCGCCTAACTGAATATTGTTGGGCTTTAATGAGCATATCTCCTCTTGCAATTGTGATTGCAGTATATTACTATAAATTTGTTCCTCAACCATGAAAGGCGGCAGAATGAAGCGTAATCTGACGTTTTTAGGGTTGAAGAGGTATAAATTATCTGCAAACAGTGAAAAAATGGGATAATGATGCTAACTTAGATCGGGAGGTGAACAGAATGAATAAATCCGAATTGATTTCTGAAGTTGCGGAATCGACAGAATTGTCGAAAAAGGACGTAACGAAAGTGGTTGATGCTGTATTCGAAGCAATCTCCACAGCTCTTCAAAACGGGGACAAAGTGCAATTGGTTGGCTTCGGTAACTTTGAAGTTCGCGAACGTTCCGCTCGTAAAGGACGTAACCCGCAAACGGGCGAAGAGATCGAGATTGCTGCCAGCAAGATTCCAGCGTTCAAACCAGGCAAAGCACTTAAAGATGGTATCAAATAAGTGATTACATACTTTTGTCAATTAGGGGAACGCAAGTGAAAGCCGCGACATGTGTCGCGGCTTTGTTCCATTTCACACCCTTGTTACGCTTTACCGGATCGTTGTTCGTCGTTGTTCGTCGTTGTTCGTCGCGGACACTTCAGCGTCGTTATCGCTGTATGCGACAAGAACAATTTTCTCACCGCTGATGCGGCTAAGTTCATGCTCCCATTGCTGCAGTTTCACTACATGACTTTCTTGCAGATGTGCTGGATGCATATGTGATGCTCCTTTCTATATTAACCCCAATCGAAGATAGTATATCCATTGTTGTTGTGGGTAGATAACAATACGTTAGGGAACAAGTTCCATAATACCGTGGTATACGTGTTATAATACATTACAGAAGAGGAGGGAAGGATTATGGAGAATCAGAATGACTTTATTGTCATTAAGGCGAAAGACCAAGGCGTTCAGGTCATAGGTCTCACACGCGGGAATGATACGCGGTTTCATCATACAGAGAAGCTCGATAAAAATGAGGTGCTCCTCGCGCAATTCACCGATCATACGTCCGCGATCAAAATACGGGGAAAAGCGGTAGTTATGACGAAGCATGGAGTTATCCATACGGATCAGGATTAATACACAACTTTAATCGTTACATAACGCGTAGAGCAGGCATAGCCTGCTTTTTTTAATTGTACAATGAGGTATGGACATCCTCACATGCGTCGAAACTGACTGTTAACGAGTCTGGCTGCGGTGGTGTCACAATGTGGAGGTGTAAAAGGGTTCATGAACAATTTGTTACGTTTGCGTTCGGTGGCATTGGCGCTCACTGCCACGATTGTGGTAACGTTAGGCTTGGGTTTCATCTCTTCAATGAATGAGAAGAAGCCTGCAGTGAATTCGGATGTGGCTGCATTTACACCGGTACCCCGCTTGATTTCGATGAATGATCGGCAGCTCGTCGATCATTTGTCTGACGTGCCTCTGCAGCTGCGGCTCAGCCGTGCGGCATGGCATGAGGGGAAATTAACGGTAGACATTAAGGTGGCGGCAAGTATTGTGCATCCCGAAATCATATATCAAGATATGTATGAGCTGCTGCGGTACTCCTTCACACAAACGAACAACGTCAATCGGTTGTTGCTTCGCTTCGTCATACTCGACGAACGCTTGAAGAAAAAGCACGTCTTGTTGGCCCTTGATGCGTTGAAGTCTAAGACGACGCCGGAACGATTGGATCAAATCAAGAAGAGTAATCCGGACATTCCGACAGAGGTATCGGAAGCGTTGCGCATTATTTACACTCCATTGTGGGAGAAGAAGTTTTCAGCTTCCAAGCCGAATTCCGCGTTGGAACGTTTTTGAACGTGTGTGATCAAAGGGGAACTTTTTAAACATCCTTTCGATGCCGGATAAGCTGCGGTGTTAACTTCGTGCTCAAAAGGGAACTTTTTAAACAACCTCCTTATAGGAAGAAAAGTTGTCCCATCAAGTAAAACATATGCTATAATGGTTTAGATTGTGACATCCGTTAGGATGACTAACCGCTACAGTCGGAGGCACTCAGATGAAAGGTAATCACATTTCGCAATTGGCAAAGCGGTATGTTGAACATGACATGATACAGGCGCACACCGACCTGCCTGCGTTTCCGAACGCAAGAGCAGAGTTGTTGTTCGCCTTTTTAAACCGCAGCAAGCCAGCAGATGAACATAGTGAATTATATGCGTTGGTCACTTCACTTGTACAGGTTGGCCTGGATACTCATGATATGATTGAGATGGCTTCCGTTCAAGGAAACGATCGGAACCTTCGCTCACGGCAGTTGAAAGTGCTTGCCGGAGATTATTTCAGCAGCCGCTTCTACAATTTGCTGGCACAAGCTGGACAGATTGAAGCGATTCAGTCGCTGAGCCAAGCCGTATGCAACGTGAACCGTCTCAAGATGACGATGGTTGATAAAATGAAGCAATGGACGATGACGGCTGAAGAATATTTACGCACCTGCGTTTCTCTAAAGAAAATATTGTTTCAGTCGTTTAACGAACGTCTATCTGCAAAAGATGTGCCCGCATGGGAAGTATTGCTTGACCATGTGACAGAGCTGGAAGTGATGGAACAAGAGAAGGAACGTGCCGAACATTTCGGGCGCTTTGTGGGCAGCTGGTCTTATTGGCATGTGTGGCAGCAAGGAACAGAGGAAGAAAGAAGAAAGCTGAAGCAGAGTGCATTTGATATGTCCTTCTGGCACACGCTGATGTCGAAGTACGAAGTTCACGAGCAGCTCGCCTATCAAGTTCGTGCCGCACAGGACAAACTGCAGACGATTGTGTCTACTTTGCCAGTTGATTCCGTCATGAAGCAGCGTCTTGGCTCTTTCCTCAGCTCCATATATTTTCCTTCGGCTCAAGCACGCTCCGCTTCGGTTCAACAGAGCTAGAAAGAATAGGCGAAGAAAGGGTAAGGTGACATATCGTGGAGACGCATTCGCCTAAGACAGGCGAGTCGAAAGAAAAGTTTGTTCAAGACGTATTTCAGAGCATCGCGCCGAAGTACGACATTATGAACGATATTCTAAGCTTCCGGCGGCATAAAGCATGGCGCAGATTTACGATGCGCAAAATGAACGTGCAACCGGGCGATACCGCCGTTGACTTGTGCTGTGGCACCTGTGATTGGACGATTCAGCTTGCCAAAGCAAGCAAGACAGGCCGTATCGACGGGCTTGATTTTAGTGCAAATATGTTGTCTGTCGGTAAGAAGAAAATTGATCAATTGGGGATGAACAATCAAATCTCTTTGACGGAAGGCAATGCGATGGCGCTTCCGTTTGCGGACAACAGCTTCGATTACGCGACTATCGGATTCGGGCTGCGCAACGTTCCTGATTACGAGCAGGTGCTGCGCGAGATGAAGCGGGTTGTTAAGCCGGGGGGAATGGTCGTATGCCTAGAGCTCAGCAAGCCGACTTGGCAGCCGTTCAAAGCGATTTACTATTTCTATTTCCGCAATATATTGCCTATGATGGGCAAATTGATTGCAAAGCGGTACGAGCAGTATAAATGGCTGCCTGAATCATTGATTACGTTCCCTGACCACAAACAATTAGCCCAGATGTTTCGCGATATCGGTCTGACGCATGTGGAAGCATATCCTTTAACCGGAGGAATCGCTGCGCTTCATATCGGGAGTAAGGGGAATGATGATGTTTAAAAAAGTACGGGTTTTTCTGGAAATGATAAAAATCGAACATACGTTGTTTGCCCTTCCGTTTGCATTCATGGGGGCTTTGCTCGGATCGATGGTGATGGACAATCGCTTTCCGACACTCCCGGAATGGGGTTGGATCTTGTTGGCGATGGTTGGTGCGAGAAGTGCCGCCATGGCGCTGAACCGCCTTATCGATGCGGCAATTGATGCTAAAAATCCGCGAACCGCGAACCGGGCCATTCCTGCCGGACTGCTAAAAGCGGGCGAGGTTATTCTTTTTACGGCCGTATCATTCGGTCTTTTATTTTGGGCGGCGGCTAACTTACAGCCGTTGGCGGTGTATTTGATGCCGATTGCCGTCTTCATGCTCGTTTTTTATTCATTTACGAAACGCTTTACTTGGTTATGTCACGTTGTGTTAGGTTTGACGATTGCTCTGGCGCCGCTTGGCGGATGGGTTGCAGTAACGAATGAAATCAATTGGACGTCGATTATTTTCTTCTTGGCGGTGGCCTGTTGGACGACAGGCTTTGATATTGTATACGCGTGTCAGGACTATGAGTTTGATAAAAATGAAGGTTTGAAATCAATTCCAGTTCGATTCGGCATCGCGAAATCGCTGTGGATCGCGCGTGGATTTCATATTGTTACAGCAATCGGTTTTGTTCTGCTATTATTCTTAACTCAACTTAGCTGGTGGTACATCATCGGCACAATAATTGCCAGTGCCCTGTTAGTGTATGAGCATATGCTGGTGAAGCCTAACGATTTAAGCAAGATGAATACGGCATTTTTCACGATGAATGGAGTGCTCAGCATCGTAGTGTTCAGTTTCACCTTAATTGATTTGGTGGTGTATCAGCTATGAACCCCGTGGAAAGGCAGCGCTTTATCGTTGGGATTACCGGAGCCAGCGGTGCCATTTATGGCATCCGGTTAGTGGAGTCGCTCTTGCATGCGGGTTACGGTGTGCATCTTGTCGTGTCTGACGCAGGGTGGCGCGTGCTGAAGGAGGAGCTAGGGTGGGATGTGACCCGACGCCAGCCCGCGATTGAGTCGGCGTTCGGCGAACAAGCGGCCCACATTCAGTACCATCCGATTCAAGATATCGGCGCAAGCATTGCTAGCGGCTCCTTTCGGGTACGGGGCATGATTATTATGCCTTGCTCGATGGGAACATTATCATCCATCGCCCACGGATCTTCCGATAACTTGATGAGCCGTGCGGCAGATGTGATGATAAAAGAGGGTCGTCAGCTTGTTATCGTCCCTCGCGAAACGCCTATGCACGCTATTCATTTAGAGAACATGCTGAAATTGGCAAATATGGGCGTTCGAATGGTGCCGGCGATGCCTGCTTTTTATTACCATCCGAAAACATTGGATGATATCGTGAACTTCCTTGTCGGCAAAGTGTTGGACTGCTTGAACATAGAACATCAATTGTTTACAAGGTGGGGAGAATCGGATGAATCAGAAAATGGGAACGATGAGTAACCATCATCCTGCTGCCATTACGATCGGTGTCATCGATTACGCGAATGTATGGCCGCTCTTTTATCATTTTCATCCGAAAGGAATTGCAGCGGACATTGAGATGATTCCCGCCGTCCCTTCGGGTTTAAATGTCGCCATGCGAGAAGGCAGCATCGATATGGGGCCGATATCGGCCTTCGCCTACGGCGAGTCATCGGAACAGTATTCTTTGTTTCCGAATTTATCGGTAAGCGCGCACGGTCCTGTTCATTCGATTTTGCTTTTTCTAAAAAAACCTTTACTCGAGGCTTTAAAAGGTACGGTGGCGCTAACGACAACATCCGCAACATCCGTCAACTTGTTCAAAATTATCGCCGCCAAGTTCTATCATGCCGATCCGGAATACGTTAATATGGATCCGAATCTGGATAAGATGATGGAAGCGGCAGATGCTGCGCTTCTTATCGGTGATCATGCCATTCATGCCTCATGGAGCAATACTTCCTATGAAGTTATTGATCTGGGTGAACTATGGCAGCAATGGACAGGTCATTGGATGACGTTCGCCGTATGGGCTGTACGCAATGAAGTGATTCGGAAGCATCCAGCTGACATACGGCGCATCGTGGAAGCTTTCGAAGCGAGCAAGCAGCTCAGTCTGAAGGAGCCAGAACCGCTTGTGCAGGAGGCGGTGCAAGCCATTGGCGGAACCGAGGACTACTGGCGGCATTATTTTTCCCATTTACATTATGATTTTGACCGCCCGCAACAAGAAGGGCTTCAGCTTTATTTCCAGTATGCGTATGAATTGGGACTCATCGATCACAAAGTTCAGTTTGAGCTTTGGTCGGAAAATATGGTTGGTTAGGTGAAGGCATGAAACTGTGGGACATATATGCGACAATGAAACAAGACGTTTCGTATATCGAGCGGGAATTGGAACGGACGATAACGACCGACAATGAGCTGCTGAACGAGGCGTCGCTTCATCTGCTGAAAGCAGGAGGCAAGCGAATACGACCTGTATTTGTCCTGCTTTCAGGCAAATTTGGTACATATGATATTGAACAACTTAAGCGGGTAGCCGTACCTTTGGAGCTCATCCATATGGCTTCCTTGGTTCACGATGACGTTATCGATGATGCTGAAACTCGAAGAGGGCAGCTCACGGTAAAAGCAAAATGGGACAACCGTGTCGCGATGTATGCGGGGGACTATATACACGGCAAGGCACTGATGGTAGCAACCGAATTAAAGCAGCCCGAAATTCACCGTATCCTATCCAAGGCGATGGTTGAGATGTGCATCGGCGAGATGGAGCAAATTCGCGATTTCTTCAATACGGAGCAATCGGTACGCCAATATATGCTGCGCATCCGTCGCAAGACCGCGCTGCTCATCGCCGTAAGCTGCCAACTGGGTGCTATCGCGGCTGGAGCGGATCGGCGGATCGACCACGCATTGTACCGATTCGGGTATAATGTAGGCATGGCCTTCCAGATTCGCGATGACGTGTTGGATCTGACGGGAACGGAAGCGCAGATCGGCAAGCCTCCCGGAAATGACATTCGCCAAGGCAACTTAACACTTCCGGTTATTTACGCGCTTCAGGATCCGGAATTGCAGCGGCCGTTATTAACTGAAATTGAACGCATTCGGGAATTGAACGGTGAGACGGATGTAAATGAAGCGTTGGATATGATTCGTAAGAGCGCGGGAATTATACAGGCAGAGCAATTGGCCAACCGCTACACCGATAAAGCGCTGTCCGTGTTGGAGCAGCTGCCTAACATTCGAGCACGCAAAAACTTAAAAGATATCGCGCATTTTATAGCGAATCGTTCCCATTGATTAGGTGATAAGAAAAATATGGATGCGCCATGATGAAAAATTTGGTATAATGCATATGTTGGACAACTTCACATCAATTGAGGAGTGAACATATGGAACGCACATTCATCATGGTCAAGCCTGACGGCGTTCAAAGGGGTTTTATCGGAGAAATAATAAGCCGCTTTGAACGTAAAGGATTCAAGCTCGTATCCGGGAAACTGATGATTATCGCGCGCGATCAAGCCGAACGCCATTACGCTGAACATGCGCAAAAGCCTTTCTTTGGTGAATTGGTTGACTTCATCACATCCGGTCCAGTATTTGCAATGATCTGGGAAGGGGATGACGTCATCAGCTTGTCGCGCTTGATGATTGGCAAGACGAAGGTAGGAGAAGCATTGCCAGGAACCATCCGTGGGGATTACGCTTCACATACGAACTTCAACTTGGTGCACGGTTCGGATTCACCTGAAAGTGCGGCTAGGGAAATCGCAAACATATTCTCCGAACAGGAGATTGTAAGCGTTGAGCATGTGGTTCAACCTTAGCTTTAAATGCGTGTTCAAAAAGGTAGCTTTATGATCATCGTGTCAAAAGGGGACTTCTTGAACAACCTCTATAATAGTTCATCGCAACTTGAAGTCAGTCTGATAGCATTGAACTTATTTTGATTTTTGTTGTAAGAGCTTACATGAAGCAGGATTAAAGAAGAACGCGGCGAATATATATGTTCGACCGTGTTTTTTTTATACATATATACGAGCACGATGGAAGTGGCGAGGTGTGGAGGCAATGCAAGAACATAAAGGGGCAGTCACGACAGACGATCAAGATTATTTTTATTTTGTAACGGAAATTAAGAAGCGGACAGGAATCGATTTGACTCAATATAAGGAAGCGCAAATGCGTCGTCGCTTGACAACATTGCGGTTAAAGAACGGCTATAGTACCTTCCGGGCGTTCTATGAAGCCATGAAGTCTAACGAAGGTCTGCTCGATGAACTCCTCGATCGGATGACGATTAACGTATCTGAATTTTGGCGAAATCCAAATCGATGGGAGACGTTGCGAGATCGCGTGCTGCCAGCGCTTACGGAGCGAAACAGCAGGTTGAAATGTTGGAGTGCGGCCTGTTCCACGGGTGAAGAACCTTATACGTTAGCCATGATTTTGGACGACGCGGGATTGCTCGGGTCATCGCAAGTGATGGCGACGGATATTGATGATAATGCATTGGCTAGGGCAAAAGAGGCTTTCTATATTGAACGTGCTTTGAAAGATGTGCCCGCATCGTTCAAGCAGCGATACTTCTCACGGACTGAAGATGGTTATCGCGTGTCTTCAGCCTTGACGCGCAACATTCAGTTCCAGAAGCAGAATTTGTTGGAGGACGCTTTTACAGGTCAACAGGATTTAATCATATGCCGCAATGTTATGATCTACTTCACTGAAGAGGCCAAGCATCAGCTGTATTTCAAATTCTCCGAGGCTTTAAAGCCAGGGGGCGTGCTCTTTGTTGGCAGTACAGAACAAATTTTTAACCCGAACCAATACGGCTTAGAGACGATGGAGACGTTTTTTTACCGGAAAATGTAAAGAAGCGTATAAGCAGCTATCATCTTTCCGATACTAGGGAGGAAGGGACCTTGCATCCTAGACGGAGGGATAACAATGGATAAGAGGACCGTTATTGCCGCCTATCAACGAGGAGACATAACCATTCACGAATGTGCGCAAATTATTGGATTGGAGGCCCCGCTGCAGGGGTGGATTCCCTTCATGTCTTCGCAGGAAGACAGAGACGGAATGCCTCCACAGTCCCATATACTGCCCCTCCTTCTGAACCTTTCTTCGGTGAAGATGGATTTCATGTGAATTGGTTTCTATTTCAGCCTTGAGCAAGCGTACGGATAGCGTTGCTTATCTGTATTCAATACGCGTCTAATGTGCATGTTCTGTGCGCATCAGACGCGTTTTTGTATTCTTGTCAAACGATGCCTCCTATACTATAATGAGCAAAAGAGTTAAGGATTTTAGTCATTTACAGCTTTACAGCTAAAAGGGGGAGCAACTCGTGAGTCTACGTTATTTGACAGCAGGAGAAACGCACGGACCTCAATTGACCGCCATTGTTGAAGGCATGCCGAGCAATATGGTAATCGATTTTGAACAACTCAATTTCCAATTGCAGCGTCGACAAAAGGGATACGGGCGCGGCCGGCGGATGCAGATTGAGCAGGATACAGCATCTATCGTAGGCGGCGTACGCCACGGACGCACAACAGGTGCTCCGATTGCCATCGTGGTAGAGAATAATGATTGGAAGCATTGGACGAAGATTATGAACGTTGAACCGATTGAGGGGACGGACGAAGAGAAGCGCCGTGTGCATCGTCCGCGTCCCGGACATGCCGACTTGAACGGGGGCTTGAAGTATCAGTTGAAGGATCTCCGCAATGTGTTGGAGCGATCCAGCGCGCGTGAGACGGCGGCACGGGTTGCCGTCGGCGCAGTGGCACGTCAACTGCTTGAAGCTTTCGGCATCAAGATTGCAGGACAAGTTATCCGAATCGGCGAGATTGAAGCTCCTCCGCATCAGCTTGCCGTTGACGAGATTATACAGCTTACCGAAGCTTCTTCCGTTCGTGTCGTAGATGAAGAGACGGAGAAGAAGATGGAAGCCTATATTGATCAGATTAAGGGAGAAGGCGATTCCATCGGTGGAATTGTGGAATGCATCGTAGAAGGCTTGCCTGTTGGCCTTGGCAGCTATGTGCAATACGATCGCAAGCTGGATGGCAGAATTGCGCAGGCGGTCATGTCCATCAATGCGTTCAAAGGCGTGGAGATTGGCATCGGCTTTGAAGCGGGCCAGCTTCGCGGATCGCAGGTACATGATGAGATCACATATGATGCCGATCAAGGCTTCTCGCGGGCATCCAACCGGTTGGGCGGCTTTGAAGGCGGCATGACGAACGGGATGCCGATCGTCGTGCGTGGTGTCATGAAGCCGATTCCGACCTTGTACAAACCGCTGCGCAGTGTCGATATCGATACGAAGGAAGCATTCACCGCTCAAGTGGAGCGTTCAGATGCCTGTGCCGTGCCAGCAGCAAGCGTCGTGATGGAACACGTCGTCGCATGGGAAGTGGCGAAAGCGTTCTTGGAGAAATTCGGCGGTGATTCAATGGAAGAAATTCGTGCGAACTACGAGAACTATTTAGAGCAGGTATCCCGTTATTAAACGGGTTGTTCGAAAATTTTCGTTTTTGAACACTCACTAAATGGAGGTGGGCACGATGAACATGAATGATCAAATTGGGGCTGCTCAGCTTATGGTTGAGTTGGGGGAGCGGTCTTATCCGATATGGATTGGGAGCGGTCTGATTTCACGTATCGGCCGTGCGTTTCAGTTGCAACATATTCCGACTGGAAGTCCGATTCTTGTCATTACAGATGATAAGGTCGGACCGAAGTATTTATATCAGGTGGCGGAAGCATTGGAGCATGTGGGCTACTCGGTGAGCACTCACCAGGTTCCTTCTGGCGAGAAGTCCAAATCCCTCCGCGTATTCGAGGACTGTATTAGCGCAGCGCTTGAAGCGGGGTGTGACCGCAAGTCTACCGTTGTCGCTCTGGGCGGAGGCGTAGTAGGAGACTTGGCTGGGTTTGTCGCAGCTACCTATATGCGCGGCGTTCGCTTTGTGCAAGTGCCGACGACTATTTTGGCACACGACAGCAGCGTTGGCGGCAAAGTGGCGGTCAACCATCCGTTAGCGAAAAATATTATCGGGGCGTTTCACCAGCCCGACATGGTCTTATATGATACGTCTACACTGCAAAGCCTACCTGACCGCGACGTTCGCTCCGGTCTTGCGGAAATGATTAAGCATGGATTGATCTGGGATCAATCGTTCGCTGCATGGTGTGAAGAGCACGCAGAGCAGCTCTTAGCCAAAGATGAGGAAGCACTGACGTACGGGCTGCTTCAAGGCTGTGCCATCAAAGCAGCTGTCGTGTCTCAGGATGAACGGGAGAATGACTTGCGAGCGATATTGAATCTCGGTCATACTATTGGTCACGCGCTCGAGGCTGTCGCTGGATACGGTGAGCTGCTGCACGGCGAAGCGATCGCGATCGGCATGATCGGATCCGCGCGTCTGGCGGAGCAGATGGGAATGGCAGCTGGAGTTGCGGAATATACGGAGCGCCTGATGAAGTCCTTCGGATTGCCGACCGCAATACCGCCCCATTACGATACGGAACAGGTCATTGCAGCGATGATGCATGACAAGAAATTCAATGAAGGCCGTACTATGTTCGTGCTGCCGACTGCGATCGGCCGCGTGGAAATTCGACGGGATGTGCCGGTCGAACAAGTCCGAGACATCATAGAAGAATTGAAAGGGGCAGGAACATGGCAGTAAGAGGAATTCGCGGGGCGACAACGGTTCGTCAAAATGACGCTGATGAAATATTGCAGGCGACGACGACAATGCTTCAGCATATTATTGCGCAAAATAATGTGCAGCCAGAGGATATTGCGAGCGTCTGGATTACGATGACAGAGGATTTGAATGCAACGTTCCCTGCACGGGCGATTCGTGCTATGCCGGGATGGGAGCTCGTGCCGCTCATGTGTGCCATTGAGATTCCGGTGCAAGGGAGCTTGCCGCTGTGCATCCGTTTGATGGTAACGGTCAACACGGATAAAGCTCAGCGAGACATTCGACATGTGTATTTGAATGAAGCGATCAATTTGCGTCCGGATTTAGCTTCGACCTAAGGTTATTTGCCAATGGCATTGATATGCAAGCTTACATCCTAAGGGGTGTAGGCTTGTTTTCTTATGTAGTCTGTTTGGAGCTGTTTGCATCCCTTGCCGTGCTCTCCCATTCATTTCAGCATGGAACCCCTTATACGAAAAACTGTTATCGGACTGGACCTTATGTTCAATCTCCCGCGGGGTCAGGAAAGAGATGACGACGAGGAAAGGGCATGCCGTAGCGTACAGATTCAACTTATAAACTCATTCCGACAGTTGGGGCGTTGCTGGAGTTGCCAGAGCTGCCGGCGCAGGACGGTCCTTTAAAGTGTACTCTCTAGCCGTACCTATGGTGCTGAGGGGGCTTGCCGAGTCTCCCGTATTCGCGTGGGTGAATACGATATCTGAACCAGCGGGAGAGTGGATCAAAGGGTAGTCCCTTGAACCATTCGTTCCATTGGAAAATGTACAGTCTTTTGGCTGTTTTTATCTCAAATACACAATATCGCATGGCATAAAGCGCCCGATGATAATGGCAGGCATACCAGATTCAAGTTGCCTGTGCCGTCTTCTGATCGAAGCCTACACATGGAGTCGATCCAGAATCCAGACACCGGGTGCTGACACGGATTGAAAAGAAAATTAGTTGACGCTGCCTCTGTTTACAAGTATAGTGAAGACAGCAGAGTTGAGCAGAGTTGAGTTTGAGATTGAGATGAGCCGAGTTGAGAAGCAATTACATGTCGTGTTTAGGTGACGCGTATTTTCGTTATCGTCATTGTAGTGACCACTGCGCTTATTTATTGAAGATAAGTGTACATGGCCATTTCTAAGCAGACATATCCCTATACTATATTTTCACTCATCCACAATTTCATCGTAAACCAACAGGCCTCTACGTTGCGTAGAGGTCTTTTTGTCGCATAAGCATGTTTTATTTGACATACCTGTTGGTTATCGCTCTGATTCTCCATCCGCTAAGCAAGTTATCGACGGAGTTGAAAGGAGTGGAAAGCGATGTTTCCCCATGTGAACGAAGTCATTCAATCGTCGCAATATTATAACGTAATTCCAGTGTCTGAGACGATGATGGCCGATACCGAAACCCCCATCAGATTATTTCAGCGGCTCGAGCAAGAACCGTATGCATTTTTATTAGAAAGTGTTGAAGGTGGCGTCAAATGGGCCCGCTATTCCTTCATCGGAACCGACCCTTTCCTTCTCCTTCAAGGGAAGAACGGATGCTTGCGAATGGTGGAGCAGGGGCAAGTTACCGAAGTTCAGGATCGTCCGCTTGAAGCAATCAAGAAGCTGCTGCGTAAATATCGCAGTCCAGTCGTGCCGGGTCTTCCTCCGCTTACGGGAGGCGCAATCGGATTTTTCGGATATGATTTGGTGCAACAGTATGAACGGCTGCCGCGCCATGAACGTGATGATCTGTTGATGAACGACATCCAGTTCATGTTCTGTGACCAACTGGTCGTCTTCGATCATGTGAAGCAGCAAATGCAGTTCATCGTCAACATTCATATCTCACCGGAAGATAGCGATGACGACATTCGCCAACGATATATTGCCGCAGGAGAGAAATTGCGGCGCTTGCAGCATAAGCTGACGGCTCCGTTTGAATATGATGTGCCGGGTGTGTGCTGCTCGGTGCAAGGGAGCAACAGTGAATTATCCGTCACTCACTCCAATGAAACAAAAGCATCATTTATGAACAAAGTGGAGCGGGCGAAGGAATATATCCGTTCCGGCGACATTTTTCAAGTCGTGCTGTCGCAGCGCTTTGAACGGCAGACGACGGTTCACCCGCTTGATGTGTACCGGGTGCTGCGGATGTCGAACCCGTCACCATACATGTATGTAATGAAGATGGAAGATGAGACGCTAGTGGGAACATCGCCGGAAGCGTTAGTCCGGGTTAACGGCGAGCGTGTTGAGACGAGACCGATTGCAGGAACGCGCCCGCGTGGTCTGACGACTGAACATGATACCGCATTGGAAGAAGAACTGCTGCGCGATGAGAAAGAGAGAGCCGAGCATGTCATGCTCGTCGATCTCGGGCGCAATGATCTGGGCCGAGTATGTGAGTTCGGTTCCGTACACTGCGATTCCTATATGGGCATCGAACGTTACTCCCATGTGATGCACATTGTCTCGAACGTATCGGGAACGCTGCGGAAGGACAAAGATTTCTTCGATGCATTCTTGTCCTGTCTTCCCGCGGGAACGGTGTCTGGCGCACCGAAGCTGCGTGCCATGGAGATTATTGCCGAGCTGGAGCAGGAAGCTCGCGGGGCTTATGCAGGGGCCATTGGATATTTGGGCTTCAATGGGAATATGGACACGTGCATTACGATTCGGACCATTATTTTCAAGCAGGGTAAGGCATACGTGCAGGCAGGCGCCGGCATCGTATGGGATTCAATCGCAGAGAAGGAATACGAAGAAACAGTCAACAAAGCGAAGGCCTTGCTGTTGGCGATTCAGACTGCCGAGGAGATGTTCGGAGCGGCGGTCTCGACGGCTTCTCAGACGGCTCAGACGTCTCAAGCAGAAGAAGAGCCAGTACCGCTTCCGGTGAACTGGGATTATTACGTGGAGGCGGGTTGTGAACGAGTACCCGTGACAGAGGGGAGAGGAATCCAATGACCACGACAGCAACACAGCACAGCATTCATGTAAAAGATGCGCTGGCTCAAGTGCTCACCGGGGGTCATCTGAACCGGACCGAGGCCCGCGAGGTGATGTTGGACGTCATGGACGGCAAAGCGACTTCTGCGCAAATCGGCGCTTTATTGGCGAGCATGCGGTTGAAAGGGGAGACGGTCGAGGAAATCGTCGGCTTTGCCGAAGCGATGCGCAGCCGGGCTCACCAGGTTGTGACGACGCAGGACCGGCTATTGGATACGTGCGGAACCGGCGGTTCCGGCATCCATAAGCTGAACATCTCTACGATATCGGCCATCATTGCTTCCTCCGCCTCTGTTCGTGTCGCGAAGCACGGCAACCGTTCAGCCTCGAGCCGGTCGGGCAGTGCGGATGTTCTGGAAGCGCTGGGCGTGAACATCCAGCTTACAAGCGAACAAGCGGCTGAGTGCTTGGAGCGAATTGGCATTTGCTTCATGTTCGCGCAGGTGTTCCATCCGGCGATGAAGCATGCTGCGGGCCCGCGCCGTGAATTGGGTGTGCGGACCGTATTCAATATGCTGGGCCCGCTGACGAATCCAGCTGGCGCGGATCGGCAAGTATTAGGCATTTATGACCGTTGCAGAACAGAAACAATCGCCGCCGTGCTGCGGGAATTGGGCCTGAAGCGGGCGCTCGTCGTCGCGAGTGAAGACGGATTGGATGAAATCAGTCTCTCTGCTCCGACACGGATCAGCGAATTGAAAAATGGAGAGCTGCTGACATACGACATTACTCCGGAGCAGCTCGGATTGTCGACGCAGCCGCTCGCGAGTGTGCTCGGGGGCGATGCCGTCACGAACGCGCATCTCATTACAGCGATATTAAAAGGTGAATTTGGACCGCATCGCGATATTGTGCTTGCCAATGCCGGCGCATGCATTTACGTGGCTGGCCAAGCGGACTCCATCGCGGAAGGCGTACAGATTGCAGCGAAATCGATAGATAGCGGGAACGCATATCACAAGTTAGAGCAGTGGATTGAAGCGACAGGAGGACTGAGCCATGTTTCTTGAACAAATTGTACGAACGAAAGAAGATGAGGTGCAGGAGCTTAAGACGAAGCTGAATGTTCAGGAAGCTGAGCGGGAGATAGCAGAGATGCCTGCATGCCGTTCATTAACGGAGGCGTTGACCGTAAATAAGAAGCGAACGGTTGGTCTTATCGCTGAGGTCAAGAAGGCATCGCCCTCAAAGGGACTGATTCGAGAACGCTTCGTTCCCGCAGATATCGTCCGAGGCTACGAAGCTGCCGGCGCCGATGCGCTTTCCGTGCTTACGGATCGAGACTACTTCCAAGGCGGAAATGAAATATTGAAGGAGGTCCGGACTCTGACGAATCTCCCGATACTGCGCAAGGAATTTATTATCGATGAGCTGCAAGTGTTGGAAGCCAGGCTGATAGGCGCGGATGCGGTACTGCTGATCGCCGCAATCTTAAACGATGGACAATTATTACATCTGAATCGCAGCGCAAGGGCGCTTGGGCTGGACGTATTGATTGAGGTTCATGACGAGGCAGAATTAAGCCGGGTAGCAACGATGGACAATGTGACCCTAATCGGCATCAATAACCGTAACCTGCATACGTTTGTTACCGATTTGGCCCAGACTGAACGCTTGCGGGAATTCGTGCCTGCACATTGTGCCATAGTAAGCGAGAGCGGAATACATTTACCGGAACATATGGGCCGCTTGGAGCAAATGAATGTGAACGCAGCGCTCATTGGGGAGCACTTTATGAGACAGGACGATGTGAAAGAAGCGGTTGAACATATTATGAGCGCACTATCAACTGAGTCATGCCATGTGAAATAGGGGATTAGTTCAATGACCATAGCATATCCAGAAGACAGAGCGGAAATAGGAGCGCGTACCGTGAAAGCTAAAATATGCGGATTAACGACACTAGACCTAACACGTCGTGTGGCAAGGTGTGGACCGGACCACATCGGCTTCGTGTTCGCACCGAGCCGCAGACAGGTGTCACCGCTAGAGGTGAATCAGTGGCTGAAGACGTTGGAAGCGGAAGGGGAATATGTTCCCGACACAGTAGGCGTATTCGCGCAGCCGACGCGACTAGCGTTGCAAGAAGTGCTGGACGCGGCTCCGCTCAATGCCGTCCAATTCAATGCGGAACACGACCCTTCGCTTCCAGAGTGGGTGAAAACCCACTATGATGTCGACGTGTGGTTGACCGTACCGGTATGTTCGGGTACGCATGCGGAGCAGGACGGGAAGGAACCGTTCATGCCGGGTGCGGACGTGAACCGTCCAGTCCCGTTCATAGACGTAATACTGCTTGACACCCATCATCCCGCTCAAGGCGGCGGCTCAGGCAAAACGTTCGATTGGAACGTCATTCCATCGTATGGAGAGCTGTTGCGGAACTGCGGCATTCCATTGTACGTTGCAGGTGGACTAGGGCCTGATAATATAGCAAGTTTGCTTGCGCAGCATCAGCTGCAAGGTGTCGATGTATCTAGCGGCGTGGAGACAAATGGAACGAAAGATATCGATAAAGTAGCCTCATTTATTGAAAGGGTGATCTAATATGACAACTAATTCAACGACAACAGTGCTTCCGGATGCGAAAGGGCGATTCGGACCTTTTGGCGGCAGATTCGTTCCGGAAACGTTAATGACCGCTTTGCTGGAATTGGAGGAAGCGTATCAGAAATATTCACAAGAACCGGATTTTCAAGCCGAGTTGATCAAGCTGTTAACGGAGTATTCCGGTCGTCCAACATCATTGTATTATGCTGAACGATTATCCCAATCTTTGGGTGGAGCAAAAATATATTTGAAGCGTGAGGATCTCAACCATACGGGTGCGCACAAAATCAACAATACAATCGGCCAAGCGCTGCTCGCCAAACGTATGGGCAAGAAGAAGGTCATCGCCGAGACGGGTGCCGGACAGCACGGTGTCGCGACGGCAACGGTTGCCGCGCTGCTCGGTATGGAGTGCAAGGTGTTCATGGGTGAAGAGGATATGAAGCGCCAACGGTTGAACGTCTTCCGGATGCAACTGCTCGGAGCGGAAGTCGTTCCTGTGCTGTCCGGAACGAGAACGTTGAAGGATGCGTGCAGTGAGACGATGAGATATTGGGTCAGCAACGTGACGGATACGTTCTACATTCTCGGTACCGTCGCCGGTCCGCATCCGTATCCGATGATGGTCCGTGATTTTCAGCGCATAATCGGCGACGAGACGCGCCGGCAAATCGTGGAGCGTGAAGAGCGGTTGCCTGACTTAATTATTGCCGCTGTGGGCGGCGGGAGCAACGCAATGGGGATTTTCTACCCGTTCATTCAGGACGAATCCGTCCGCCTAATGGGAGTCGAGGCAGCAGGGAAAGGAATTGATACCCCGCTGCATGCGGCAACGATGACACTAGGTACTCCGGGAGTATTCCAAGGAACGTTAAGCTATTTGCTCCAGGATGAGCACGGACAGGTGCAACCAGCACATTCCATATCGGCTGGACTAGACTATCCAGGCGTCGGGCCGGAGCACTCCTATCTCAAATATACGGAGCGGGCAACATATGTGCCGATTACCGACGATGAGGCGCTGCACGCGCTGCAGCTGTTGAGCCGTACCGAAGGAATTATTCCAGCGCTTGAATCCTCTCATGCGGTGGCGCAGGCGATTAAAGTAGCTCCGGTGATGCAGCCAGATGAGATTATCATCATTTGCTTATCCGGGCGCGGAGATAAAGATGTGAATACGATTATGGAAACGTTGGGAGGGGATTTGGCATGAATGAAACATTGACGAATCAGAGCAACCGGTTGGATGCAACCTTCTCGCGTTTGCGGGAAGAGAAGAAGGCGGCCTTGATGCCCTTTTTCACGTTAGGAGACCCGAGCTGCGACATTACTCTCGAATTGCTGCTTCGCATGGAAGAAGCGGGCGCGGATATTATTGAGCTCGGCATTCCATATTCCGATCCCCTGGCTGACGGTCCTGTTATCGAACGGGCATCGGCGCGGGCATTAACGAACGGAGTGACGCTGGAAGACGGATTCCGCATTGCCAAGCAAGCGCGTGTACGGGGGGCGCAAATTCCTTACGTGCTGTTCACATATTATAATCCGGTGATGCAGCTTGGCGTCGAGAAGTTCTTTCAAGCTGCGGCGGAGGCTCAATTAAGCGGAGTCATTATCCCTGACTTGCCTTTTGAAGAAAGCGAGCTGGTTCGCATTGCAGGGGACAAATACGGCATCCATCTCGTCTCGCTAGTCGCTCCGACATCGTCAGAGCGTATCGGCCGCATTACAGAGCAAGGGCGCGGATTCATTTATTGCGTATCCTCACTCGGCGTCACAGGGGCACGGGAATCGTTCGACGACCAAGTGGAAGCTTTCATTCAACAAGTTCGGCAGACGACCTCCTTGCCGCTTGCCATCGGGTTCGGTATTTCGAAGCCAGAGCATGTGCGCCGCTTCTCCTCATTTTGCGATGGGGTCATCGTCGGCAGCGCTATCGTGCGCCGCATTGAAGAGTCGCTGCCGTTATTAACCAATCCGGAAACTGCCGCGGAAGGGATCTTGCAAATTTGTAATTTTGTGCGACAATTAAAGCATTAACTTTGTGTACAAAAAGTTAACATTTCAGCATTGAGGGGTACAGGCGTTCGCAGAAAACTATATCGGAAGCAGATGTTCTTCAAGGGTGGATGCAAGACTCACTTTGTGCAACAATTTCCATAGGTTAGAAAGGTGGTTACCGGATGCAACCGAAACGCAGTATTGTTCATCTCCCTGTGTACCAGCCGGGGAAATCAATTGAAGCAGTCAAGCGCGAGCTGGGCTTGGAACGCATTATTAAGCTCGCGTCTAATGAGAATCCATTCGGGTGCTCTGACAAGGCTAAGCAAGCGATTCAGCAAGAAATCGAGAATACGAGCCTCTATCCGGACGGCGCGGCGGTAGCTGTAACGGAAGCTGTAGCGAAGTATTTGGATGTTCAGCCAAATCAAGTTATATTCGGTGCGGGTTCAGACGAGATCATTCTTATGATCTGCCGGGCGTTCCTCGTTCCGGGGGACGAGCATATTATAGCGGATCAGACCTTCCCGCAATATAAGCACAATGCAGATATTGAAGGCGCGGTTACGGTTGAAATCCCGCTGCGTGACGGAACGCACGATCTGGAAGCGATGCTCGCCGCCGTCAATGAACGGACGAAGATTGTCTGGATTTGCAATCCGAACAATCCGACGGGCACGATCATATCGCAAGCAGAGCTGGATCGCTTCATGGAACAGGTGCCTGGCCATGTGCTTGTCGTGTTAGACGAGGCATATTGCGAATACGTTATGGATGACTCCTTTCCGGACAGCTTGAAGCTGATTTCGCAATACAACAACGTCATTTCATTGCGCACGTTCTCCAAAATTTATGGGTTGGCTTCTCTTCGAATCGGCTATGGGGTTGGTCATCCGGACGTTATCCACTTGATTAATCAAGTGCGCGAGCCATTCAACACGACGCGCTATGCTCAAGCGGCAGCCCTTGCTGCGGTACAGGATCAAGCCTTTATCGCAGATTGCCGGGAGAAGAATGCAGCTGGCATCAAATATATCGAGCAGCAACTTGAGCGGCTTCAGCTTACAAGCTTTCCGGCTCACGGCAACTTCATCATGGTCGATGTCGGCAGACCTGCCGTTGACATGTTCGACGCACTCCTTCGTCGCGGCATTATAACGCGCGCAGGACATAAGAAATACCCGAATCACTTGCGCATTACAGTCGGAAGCCAGGAGCAGAACGAAGCAATGATACAAGCATTGGAATCAGCGTTAGCAGAATATAAGGTGACATCATGAGAACCAAGATAACGATTTTGGGCGTGGGGCTTATTGGTGGCTCCCTCGCCCTTTGTTTTAAGAACAAGCCGGGACTGCATGTCGTCGGCTACTCGCCCAATCCCGCCTCTACAGAGAAATATATAAAGCGGGGCGTGGTCGATGAAGCTACGACATCCCTGAAGGAAGCCGTCCATGAAGCGGACTATATATTTGTCTGCTCACCGGTCGGGATGTTGGAGTCAATGCTCGGCCAATTGCGTGAACTGGATTTGAAGCCGGGTTGCATCGTGACCGACGTCGGCAGCACGAAAGATTCGGTCGCACGCTGCGCGCGTTCGCTTGGCTGGCATGATATCCACTTTATCGGAGGGCATCCGATGGCTGGTTCAGAACGTTCTGGGGTGGAAGCGGCCTCGACCTTGCTGTTCGAGAATGCATTCTACGTGCTGACACCGGATCAGGACGTCGATGAGGATGTATACAGCCGTCTTGTGTCGCTGCTTCGCTACACGAAAGCGCACATCATCCGCATGAATCCGGATGAGCACGACGAAGTGGTGGGAGCGATTAGCCACTTGCCGCATCTCGTCGCCGTTGCCCTAGTCAATCAAGTCAGACGCTATAACGAATCGAATGAGCTGCACGAGCTGTTGGCAGCCGGAGGATTCCGCGACATCACCCGCATCGCTTCGAGCGATCCGGTCATTTGGCGGGACATTTTGTTAAATAACAGGGATATTCTTCTCCATTTACTTCAGGACTGGAAAGCGGGCACGGAGCGCTTTATTGATTTATTACAGCGTCGTGACGGAGAAGGGATTATGCAGCAATTCGCGGAAGCGGGGGAATTCAGAAGCCGGATGCCGGAGCGCCGCAAAGGGGTTATTCACGCGCTGTACGATCTCTATATGGACGTACCGGACCATCCGGGGATTATAGGAAAGATAGCGTCGGAGCTTGGTAATCACCTCATCAACTTGAGCAATTTACAAATTATTGAGAGCCGTGAAGACGTTCCCGGAGTGCTCCGATTGTCTTTTCGCCATCAGAGCGACGCAGATCGTGCCAATGAGCTTCTGACTTCCAAAGGATTCACAATTTACGTCTAGCGGAAAAATTTGTGAAATTAAGAAAATATTTTACGAAACCTATTGACTAAATGAAAACGGATACAATATAATAACAGTACAGTATGGTTTCTCTCCACTCCTATCCAATAGAATTGCACTATGTGCAACCACTCCCTCTGGGAGTGGTCTTTTTTTTGTTAATATGCATTTCTTAAAAAATTTTAATCATATTTCGACTTTATTATGATAAAATACGACTATATCTGATAAGGTTGTGTAACATGTTTGTTTTACATATTACATACCCATAGTAAGGTGAACGGGGGTCTTCGTATGACTCCGATTATTGAACTCCGATCCGCAACTTTTTAAGACTTCAAGAGTATAACCTTTCAGTAGCGCATCGGGAAGGATATGGAAAGCAAGGAGGAACTTGAGTCCATGACCGATTCCCAAATCATCCGCGACATTAAAGACGGAGATGTCGAACAATTCGCGGAATTGATGAATCGTTATCAGCGCAAATTGCTATCATTCATTTTTCATATGTTGAAAAGTTCCCAGTTGGAATTGCTCGCTGAAGATTTATGTGCTGAGACGTTCTATAAAGCGTATCGAAGTCTGCATACGTTCCGTGAGGCGGATGCATCCTTTTCGACTTGGTTATATACGATTGCACGCAATACGGTGCTGAGTGAGCTCCGTAAGCAGCGAAGCATTCAAGTATCATTGGATGAAGACCATAGCATCGTTCCGGAAGCACCGAAGGAGGTAGCGCCGGAATATGCGCTGCTTCGCAATGAGAAGGTAACCTTGGTTCGTGAAGCGATTAACCGCTTGCCGGAGAAACAGCGTTCAGCCCTTATTCTTCGTGAGTACGACCAATTGGACTATCAGGAAATTGCCCAGGTGCTGGGGCAGACGGTAAGTTCAGTTAAATCGTTGCTATTCCGTGCTCGAGCCAGCGTAAAGACTCAGTTGGAGGCTTACATAGCAGAGCCGGGTGTTGAAGGGATGAACTAAAAATGAAATGTGCGGAAGCGCTCGAGTGGTTATCGGTTTACTCCGATATGCCTGCAGACGATCCGCAACGTCAAGCTATCGACAAGCATTTGAGCGAATGCGAGGCATGTGCGGAACAATTTGCAGTGTGGGCTGCAAGCGAACATTGGGTGGAAGAAGAAGCGGACATGGAATACCCGGCTAATCCCGCGGCTGGATTCCAGATGAGCAGCGTAATGGACCGCATCTATAAGGAGCAGGATTGGCTAATGCCGGTTCATCGCCGCTCGCAAATTTTATCCCTGCGTTCGCGTAATATGCTGGCAGGGATAATTTCTTTTTGTATGGCTATCTTCCTATGCGCCCTCGTTGTTCTTTTGATTCGTAATGGACAGTCGAATATGGAAGAAATGAGCGGACTGATTCCGACGGTGCTTGCCGGTAGTGAGCAGTCCTCCTGGTCGACAATGAGTATAGAACTGCCTGTGGCCAGTGTCAGCGATCCTATGATATTGCATGTCGTGCCTACGATACCTAACTATTGGATCGCGTTGTCTTTGTTCGGGGTCACGTTTGCGTTATTATTGTTAAATTGGTTGACGCGTGTGCGCCAATAACGTAGAACTGAATATAGAGGAGAAGATATGAGTCAAATCATCGGATTAGTGCGTCACGGATTAACCGATTGGAATGCACAAGGGAAAATACAAGGGCAGACGGATATTCCGCTCAATGCAACTGGACGCGAGCAAGCCAGGCTGCTGTCAGAACGATTAATCGCGGAGACGCACTCGTTCGACGTCATCATCTCAAGCGGTCTCGGGCGTGCGGAAGAGACGGCTCGCATTATTGCTGACGCGTTGCATATCCCATTGCTCAAGCCTGAGACAGGCTTGCGGGAACGGGCTTACGGGCTAGTCGAAGGAACGACGCCTGAGGAACGGGAGAGTCGGTGGGGGGCGGACTGGCGTCAAATGGACCTTGGTCAGGAACTTGACGAGTCGTTGAGACTGCGTGCCGCACAAGCGCTTGAATCGATTGCGAAGCAGCATGAAGGCAAGAACATATTGCTTGTTACCCATGGCAGTTGGTTGGCTCAACTCTTTATTGCGATATTCGGAGATAAGCTGCCAGGTCATATCGCTAATTTATCTTATTCCATACTTGAGCGTACGGGTGAAGGATGGCATCCGCTATTATATAACTGCACGAAGCATATGCAGTTATCGGATGCATTCACTTTACAGCGGAAGCTCTAACCTCAGGCAGTTCGTTTTCACTATCGTGATGCGGGCTGCTTTTATTTTGCACAAAATTGAAACGTTTCGAATGAAGTTGTGCGTCTAATCCTACATGACTGGGACCCCTCTGATCCTATACAGGCAAAAAGGGTCGCGTCGTTGAATCGATGGGGGAGGTGAGCAAGGCAATTGCTGACCAAGATCGAAAGCAATTGCGATTGGGGGGAGAGAGCACTCCTTGATGATGGGCAGCTCTTATGTGAGCAGGTATGAATAGGATGAAATAACCGCTTCGGGATAGAATTCATATCGATTATAGCTGGGTGGGGAACATCCAGATGAAATCGGCAGGGTAGAGGACAATCAACGGTAGAAAGGAGAGTTTGTTGTGAAGAAGATGGTTCATCAGAGAAGAAGCAAGTCGAAGAAGGCGGTATTCATTTTATTAGTGCTCGCTACGATGGTGTTTACGTCAGTTCCGCCGCCTGCCGCATTTGCTGCAGAGACGGATTTTGCAAAAATGCCCGATGAAGAGCTCTTGGATTATGAAAGCCGCAAATCATTCGATTTTTTCTGGGAAATGGTGAACACGAATCCAGACAGCCCAGGCTATGGGCTCATTCGAGATCGGGCGCCGAACGATGACAAAATGAGCAGTGTCGCTTCGGTAGGCTTTGGTCTGAGCGCGATTGTGATCGGGGTGGAGAGAGGCTGGATTACGGAAGAAGAAGGGAAAGAGAGAGTTAAGGGCACGCTGAACACGCTATTACATAAAGCCGAGCAGATCGAAGGCTTTTTCTATCACTTTCTTGATATGAATACGGCCAAACGATACGGTAATGTTGAAGTATCTATAATCGATACCGCTATCGCCGTCAGCGGAGCGCTCTCCGCTGGAGAATATTTCGGCGGGGAAATTAAAGTCATGGCGGAACAGTTGTATGACAAGGTCAATTGGGGATGGTACCGGGATTCTGACACGAACCAATTCTATATGGGATATTCGCCAGAAGATGCGGGTGACGGATTTAGCGGACATTGGGATTTCTATGCCGAACAATTCATGCTTTACTTTTTGGGCGTAGCTGCTCCGAATCCAGAGCATCGCGTCAATTCCGATATGTTCTATGATTTTGTGCGGCAATATGGGTCGTACGGAGGATACCCGGAATTTATTCACTCGTGGTTCGGTTCCATTTTTACACATCAGTTTTCTTACGCTTGGTTTGATGTAAGAAACAAAGCCGATCGGGAAGGCGTGGATTGGTGGCATAATTCGGTTATAGCGACGAAGACAGCACGGCAATTCAGCATCCTCAATTCGGATCAATACAAAACGTTCGGACCGAACGCATGGGGGATGACGGCAGCGGACGGACCGGATGGGTATGTGGGACGGTATGGCTCTGCCCCTTCGGGCTACGACAATGATCAGCACCGCATCGACGGAACGATTCCTACCGCCGGAGCGCTCGGATCGATCGTATTTGCCCCAGATGACGTCATGGACGCTTTACGGCATTATTATTCTTTTCCCGAATTAATCGGCCCCTACGGGTTGAAGGATTCCTTCAATCTCGATATCCGTGAGGAAGGCTGGTTCGCTGAGGATGTCATCGGTATAGACAAAGGAATTACTTTATTGATGATTGAGAATTATCGCACAGGCTTGGTATGGGATTTGATGAACAAAAATAAATATGTGCAGGCTGGCCTGAAACGAGTCGGGCTCACTGAGAACGGCACGACCGTCATCGACGATTTTGAAGGCAACCGCATACATTCGAACTGGTTCGATGGGGGCGATGGCGCATACACGTTATCCCCGGTGTTTGATACAACCCATACCGGGTTGGGAGCGCTGAAGGTGGGATATAACAAAACAACGGAATGGGCTTATTTTGCGGCTGATTTCAAACAGGAGAACCATTTTTCACAAGCGGATTCATGGTCAGCTTTTGTGAGCGGAACGACGGAATTGCTAATCAAATTCGAAACGGCTGCGGGAATGATCGAGAAATCGTTTCATACAAGTGGTGATGAGTGGAGCAAGCTCGAATGGGTGTTCTCTCCTGAAGAGAAAGGGAAACTCGTGGATACGAGAAGAATGCTCGTGTTTGCAGCGCCAGGGGAGCGTGACGTTACCGGAACGTTCTATGTGGATGATGTACAATTCAATGGGGAAGACACGCAGGTGTCGTTCCAATGAATTGGATTCAACAGCGACGATAGCGGATATCCATACCATCCCTGTTTCCTTTTCACTTGATGTTGGTTTCTCGGCAAGTTAAGTCCGGTTCACGACGAACCGGGCTTATTTTATTTTCAGAAACTGAATAAATGCTGAACTTTTTCCAATAATGGTTAATGTACATCGAGGATACGGCCAAGCGCAAAGTCTGATGGGAACGGAGGAATTGCATGAATTTGGCGGATATGCTCAGTTACGCGGACATTACTCAGTTAACTCGGATTGCTAAGCGTTACGGCTGCGTATGTAATGAAAATTCCAAGCATGAGCTCATCCAATCCATTCTGACCGTCTTAGGAAGGAAGGACGTATTCGAGCAGCATGTCATGGATATGACGCTCGAGGAGCTGCGCTTTCTCAATTCGATTTTATTCGATAAGCGTTCCTCATTCAGCTTGGAGGAGCTCGTTGCGCGCGTACAGCAGACCAAATTTGATACGGAGCGAAATGAAGAAGCTCCTCTTCTGCAGAAGGAGACGCACCCGCGTGATACGATCTCGAAATTTAAGCATAGCGGTTGGTTGTTTAACGGATGCAGTCAGCAGACAAAGTATCTGTTTCAAGTTCCTACTGACTTGAAGCGAAGATTCAAAGACGTGCTGCAGCAGTCATTCGCCACCAGATTGATCGTTACTGCCGAGCCTCAAGCCTATAGGGATGAGGATGGGCGAATGGGCGATGACATCGTGCAATTGCTCACATTCGTCCGCAATGAGAACATCCAGTTGAATGCCGAAGGCGTCATGTACAAAAAGATGCAGCAGCAGCTTCTTGAGACATTCGCCATTCATGAATCTACCGTGCCCAAAGGAGAATGGAGATTCGGCTACGGTCGGAGGTTTCATGATTATCCGAATCGGTTATCCTTAATCTATGACTACGCCTTCTTTCAAGGCTGGCTTGAGGAATGGGATGGCCGACTGCGTTGTTCACAGTCGGGAGAAGAGCGATTGGCGCAGGCCGGCACTGAACCATCTGCGTCACTGTATCGGTTCTGGCTTAAGCTTTACAAAAATGCAATACCGAATTTATTGTCGCTCGTTCATTGGATTCAGCTGTGTACGATGCGATGGACTACGATTGAGTCTTTGGAAGCAACATTGCTGCCGTATGTCAGGCCTTTTTACTACGATACGCCAACGGCAATCTTCAGGCAACGGATCATTATGATGATGCTGCATCTGGGGTTGATTCGGCTAGGTGAAGATGTCGTGCAAGGACAAGTGGTGCAAATTACGAAGAAAGGCCAGCATATTATTGACGGCGTGTATATTGCATACGAGGATAAAATTCAGCTAAGCGTTGACAAGCCACGTGCCCGTTGATACGATGAGACCAAAATTTTCCGGTTGAAAGTGGGATTAAACGCCCATTTAACAATGGAAATAAGGTCAATTCGGAGGGGATAATGGTGTACATACCTTATAAGGGCATCTTGCCAAGCATCGAACAGACAGTCTTCGTGGCGGAAGGCGCTAAAATTATCGGTGACGTGTCGGTTGGGTCGGAATCGACTGTGTGGTACAATGCTGTACTGCGTGGGGACTTGGCTCCGATTGTAATTGGAAATCGCGTCAACATACAAGACGGCGTCATCGGTCACGTCAATACGAATCAACCTTTAATCGTTCAAGACGGGGTCTCCGTCGGACATGGGGCAATCATTCATGGCTGTACGGTAGGCAATGGCACATTGATCGGCATGGGGGCGATTGTATTGAACGGTGCCGAGATCGGTGAATATGCTTTAGTAGGAGCAGGTTCTGTCGTCACTGAAAATAAAAAGATACCGGCCTATACTCTTTCTCTCGGTTCACCAGCTAGAGTCATACGCGAGCTGACAGAAGAAGATTTGCAACGCATGAAGAGAACAACGGAAAGCTATGTGGTGAAAGGAAAGGAATATAGGATCTCTTAATCGTGCAGGTTGGAGGTTGAATCCTATGGATAAAATGAAAGTAACGTATGAAGCAATGCTCAGCTTGACCGCTGAGATGATCTGGGACGAAGCTATACGTAAACATCGTACGGAACGCATATATGAGGAAATTGACAAAGCGCTGGCTTCTGGAGATGAAACGACGTTCCGGACGTTAACGGATGAATTGAAGACGTTGAGGTAATACCCCGATGAAGAAACGCTCACCGCGATTCTTCATTTTTTTGTATAACATTGTATAATGGAGAGGAAGATACAGGAAAACGGGGGGGACAGCATGAAGTTTAGTGAATTGACATTGGAGCAGTGGAAGGAATGGGAGCCTTATCTCGATACGTGTGTATTGCCGATTACCGGGCTTACAGGAGAGGAGTCGCCTGTTGAAGCAGCCGAACGTCTTGAAAGATTGCGGGACTGGCTGGACGGGGTGGAGATTCCGTTTCGCGGTCGTATGGTGACCTATCCTGCGTATCACTTCGTAATGGACAAGCAGCTGGAGCAGCAAGATATTTCATTAATAAATGGCGTTTGCTCCCGGCTGCGTGAGCGTGGATTTGCGTATATTGTCATAATTTCGGCTGACGTACGTATAACGAAGGACATGCTGGAGACAACGGATGAGGTGTTCACTCCGATGGAATTGCCATGGCAGGAATTAACTTTAGTCAAACAGGAAATGAATAAACGCATACAAAAGATGTGGTTTCAATCACAAACCGTTGTATAATTGTGACAAAATATAAACAATTCATGAGGTAAAATGTGTATGTCAAGGCAATTCGACTGGTAAATTCTTGACGCTTTCATGGGGCTGGGATATTATAGTGATGTCCTAGTTAGAATGTGATTATCGTCATAGCAACTTGCCAGAACGGTTGGGTAAAGGGGGTAAGACAGTATATGAGTAAACCGCACAATAATGAGCAAACACCTCAAAAGCCGGGCAAAGAAATGTCGCGTCGACAATTTCTTACTTACACATTGGGTGGCGCAAGCGCATTCATGTTCGTCGGTCCTGCGATTCCGATGGTTCGGTTTGCCGTCGATCCACTTCTACAGAAAAAGACAGAAGGTAAATACATCAAAGTAGTGGAAGCGAACAAAGTTACGAATGAACCGCAAGAATTTAGTTTCGAAATTACACAGATTGACGGCTGGTATGAGAGCAAGCCGACGCTTGTCGCCTGGGTCAGCAAAGATCAGCAAGGCAACATCTTTGCGCTATCTCCGATATGTAAGCACTTGGGCTGTACGGTGGACTGGAACAACAATGCGAAGTTCAAGGACCAGTACTTCTGCCCGTGCCACGGCGCGCACTATACGAGAGAAGGCAAACAACTCGCTGTTGCTCGTGCACCGCTCGACGAATACAAAGTCAAAGTGGAAAACGGCTTTGTATACTTAGGTGACATCATACCGAACCAACATGTGCAGTAACAAGGAGGCGTAATAACAGATGTTTAAAGGAGTGTACAGCTGGATTGACGAACGTCTGGATATCACGCCGATGTGGCGCGACGTGGCGGATCATGAAGTGCCGGAGCACGTAAACCCCGCGCATCATTTTTCCGCATTCGTGTACTGTTTCGGCGGTTTGACGTTCTTTATTACCGTTATTCAGATTTTGTCTGGAATGTTCTTGACAATGTATTATGTGCCGGACATCGTGAATGCGTATTACAGCGTCGAATATTTGCAAACGAAAGTGGCCTTCGGCCAGATTGTTCGCGGCATGCACCATTGGGGAGCCAGTCTAGTTATCGTTATGATGCTCTTACATACGCTACGGGTATTTTTCACCGGTTCATATAAGGCTCCCCGTGAAATGAACTGGGTTGTAGGCATGTTGATTTTCTTCGTCATGCTTGGTCTTGGGTTCACAGGGTATTTGTTGCCTTGGGACAACAAAGGTTACTTTGCTACGAAAGTCAGTATGGAGATTGCGGATACTGTTCCTTACATCGGACCGTATTTGAAAGAACTGCTGCAGGGCGGTACGGTTGTCGGCGCGCAAACGTTGACTCGTTTCTTTGCGATTCACGTCTTCTTCTTGCCGGGGGCTCTGCTGGCCTTGTTGGGCGCTCACTTCTTTATGATTCGCCGCCAAGGCATTTCGGGACCGCTATAAGAGAGGAGGAATCGAGATGGCACACGGAAAATCAAAAGATGAAAAAGTTGTATATGTGGGAGACTCTCGCGTCAAACAGAAAGTGAATGATATTACGCCGTTGGATTATTCATCCTATCCGGGCAAGTCAGAGGCGTTCATTCCGAACTTTCTGTTGAAAGAATGGATGGTCGGCTGCGTCGCGTTAGTCGCGATCTTCGTACTGACTATATCCGAACCGGCACCGCTCGGCTATCCGGCGAACCCTAACAATACCGGATTCGTACCGATTCCGGACTGGTATTTCTTGTTCCTGTATCAATTTCTGAAGTATCCGTACGCAGCGGGAAGCTACGTCGTCATTGGTACGGTTTTGATTCCAGGCTTAGCATTCGGGGGATTGCTGCTCGCTCCATTCTTGGATACGGGCAAGGAGCGCCGCTTCTACCGCCGACCGATCGCATCATCGTTAATGATTCTTTCTTTGCTCTCTTGCGTCTATCTGACCAAGACCGCGTGGGATGGCTACAAGCATGAGATTGCAGAACTGAACATTACACCAGAGCATATCGAACGGGAAGAGAAAGCTCGTGAAGCGGCACTGGCTGGCAAGCCAGCCGGTCAGCCGAAGCCGAACAAATCAATTGCGATCGTCGATAAAGACGATCCTGCCTTCGCCAACATGAAAAAGGCCGGTTGTCTTGCATGTCACGCCACTGATATGAAAGGTGCTTCTGGTCCTGCCTTGCTAGGTATCGGGGATACGATGAATAAAGACCAAGTCTTGGACGTCATTAAGAACGGTAAAGGAAACATGCCGCCAATGGTGGATAGCGCCAAGGCACAAGGTCTTAATGACGAAGATATCGAGCATATCGCGGATTGGCTTGCGAAACAGAAAGCAGCACAGTAAAATAAGGATGAAAGAGAAACCTGACTGCATGAGCGGTCAGGTTCTATTTCTGATCGTGAACCATTTCTGATCTTGTTGAAAAATTACATGCAGTACATGAAAAGGCGAGTGAACATTGCCGCTATACGATTGCATGTGGGAAAGAAGGGAATGCATGAAGCCGCTTTCGTTAATAAGCCGCAGCTTTTTATCGCGCCGCTGGGTGCTGGGATTGCTGTTCTGGTGCAACCTGCTGGGAACGATTTACGGGTATTATTGGTACAAAAGTCAACTCCTCTATACGTGGGAGCATCATCCGTTCTGGCAAATCGTCTTCGTGCCGGATAGCCCGACAGCAAGCTTGTTTTTTACCATCAGCATCGGGATGTTGCTGATCTGTCCGCGTCCGCGTTCCACATGGGGAACGGTCGTGAAAAATATAATCGAAGCGCTTGCCGTTGTCACCTCGATAAAATATGGGGTATGGGCATGTGCGATGATTGTCGCGGGAGCCTATAAAGGGTCGCCGATGATGTGGCAGGACTGGATGCTTATCGGCTCTCATTTGGCCATGGCCGTTGAAGCGCTGTTGTATGTGCGCTTATTCAGCTACGGTAGTGCAAGTCTGACGATTGCGGCTTGTTGGACATGGCTCAATGACACGGTGGATTATAGCGCGGGAATCTACCCTTGGCTGCCGAGCACTTTACAGGATGATATACTTGCCGTCTGCCTGTTCACGTTCATATTGACCGGAATGAGCGTCTTGCTCGCTTGGGTAACGATGCGTCAAGCGAGAGGTAGAAGTGCTAGCTTACATATGAAGTAGAACGAGAGATGCTTGTTCTAAATGTGGACATCTCCCCATACGATGATGAGGGAGGGATGTACATGCGTGCGCTCATCGTCATGTTCGGAATTTTCGGATTATGCTTGTTTGCTTATGCACCTGCAGCTGTGGCGTTGACCGGCGAAAAGCTGGATACAGGGCCTGGCGCGAATTGGCGTATGTTGGACAAACAAGCGGAGGAACTATACCGTTTTGTCGTCGCCGGAGAGTGGGAAAAGGCACAGCACAAAGTGACAGAGATAGGTAAGTTGATGACAGAGACTTCGTTCACGGGTGTGACGGGTGTTGAGGGTGTACGAGCTTTGAGCGATGCGATTGTGCAGGTGAAGCGAGCCCTGCCCGCCGTTGAAATCAATGAACCGAAGCTAATGCACGTAACGGCGCGCCTGCGCCTGGCTACGGATGCGTTAACCCATCCAAAGCAAGCAATGTGGCTGCAGTATGAGCAGGTGCTGCGTGATGATATGAGTCGTCTTATGCAAGCGGAACGAAAAGAAGATTGGCAGATCAGGGCAAACCAATGGCTGGAGCATATAGACCGGATAAGAGCGGCCGCCATCATTCAACGCAATCCACAGTCGATAGAAATAATGGAGTCCATCGTTCAGCTCGTTCAGCGGGGCGTGCAAGGTGAGATTCGAACGGCAGAAGTGAATCAAACGCTGAATAAGTATGGAGATGTGCTGTTAAGCCAATTGTTCGGCAAGTCGAAGGAAGAACCTGCGTTAGGACCATTGCAGAATGATTCGCTGCCAATGCAGTGGACGTTCATGCTCGCATTTATCGTCTGCTTGACATTAACCTACGTTGCCTTTCAGAAGTATCGCTATGAGCAGGATGTGATTCGTCCTGGTCGTTTCAGAAAATGATCAGGATAAAAGTAGGCCAAAACGCATTCGTCCCTGACGAATGCGTTTTTTATGTTTTAACTCAATTGCCGCACAGATTAAAAAAGAGCGCTTTCATCGTAGATTAGGTCGTATCTTGCATGTGAATAGCTTGATAAAATGGTGACAACGCTTACAACTAGGAGGTCCAAACCAATGAAAACGCGATTCATTAAAGGGGTAACCGTAGCATTGGCAGCAGTTCTGCTGCTAGCTGGATGTTCCAGCAGATCGGGAGATACGAAGATAGATACCGATCAAACGAAGAAAAGTAGTTCGGCCGCGTCAAGAATAACGGTCGACAGCAGTGTGAATGATCCGGTTGTTCAAAGAGTGTACAAAGATATCGTGGAGGCGTTCAAGCAAGAAAATCCAGATATCGACGTCGACCTGCAGTTCCCGGGCTCTGAGCATGATAACATCTTGAAAGTAAAGATGGCAGCGAACGAAATGCCGGACGTCTTCGATACACATGGGTGGGCGCAGGTGCGCTATGGCAATTACTTGGCGGATTTGCGTGATGAAGCGTGGGTTCCTCAATTAACGGACACCATCAAAGATGTTGTCACTGACAAAGATGGCAAAGTATACGCACTCGTGTTGAGCGAAGCGAAAGACGGGTTCACCTACAATGCCGATCTGCTTGAAAAATTGAATATCCCGGTTCCAAAGACATTTGACGAATTGATGGCGGCAGCCGATAAGATTGTGAAAGAAACGAACGGCGAGACGGTTCCGTTCCACTTCTCCGGCATCGACGATTGGACGATCGGCCAATACTTCGATCTGATGGCGACACCGCTGCTCATCAGCCCGGAGAACAATGAGAAAGATGCGCTTCTGGACGGAACGTTCAATTGGACGAAGTGGACGCCACTGCCTGAGAAGTTTCAAGAAATGCACGAAAAAGGCTACATCAACAAAGATGTCATCACTGCAAAATACAGCGATGCTTCCCGTCAGTTTGCGGAGGGAAAAGTAGCATTCGTTATGGTTAACCCAAGTTTTGCGGAAGAAGTGCGCAAAATCAATAAAGACATGAAAATCGGCTACATGCCTGTGCCTGCGCTGGTTGCTGGCGACGAGCCAAGCTTCTCAGGCGGCGAGCGCTTTACGATGGGGATATGGAAAGACTCCGAAAAAATGGAGCAAGCGAAGAAGTTCCTCGCATTCTTTGCCAAGCCAGAGAACATGAGCAAAATCGCCAACGTCACGATGCTTCCTCCGGGACTCAACGGCGTTGAAGCGCAGCACGAATTCTCTCCTTTCTATGAGCAATACAAAGATGTTCGTGTATTCCCTTACTTCGACCGCGTCTTTTTGCCGAGTGGAATGTGGGATGTATTGTGCAAGCAAGGTACAGAGCTCTTGGCGGGACGTACCACGCCGGAGAAATATTCCGAAGTAATGAAGCAAGAAGTAGAACGTCTGAGAAATAGATAGACGACAAGCTTATGTGAAGAGGGCGTTGTTCATCCGAGCAAGCCCTCTCTCCATTAGAGGTCAGGAGTGAGGTAACGATGGAGACGAAGAGAAAGCTATCATCGGGCAGCGTTTTGAATTTATTTTATATTCCCGCCCTAGCGCTGTTTGCTGTGTTTGTGTTCTATCCCTTTATAAAGGGAATCCAGATTTCGTTTACGAACTGGGACGGGTATTCTCAAGATTTCAGATGGATCGGCTTTGACAACTACAGCCGGATGTTCTCTGATCCACAGATTGTTAACGTCATGAAAAACACGCTTATTTACGGTATGGGCAGCACTTTTTTGCAAAATATGCTCGGTCTGTTGTACGCTTTATACTTGAACCGCTCGATTCGGGCCAAAGGACTTATCCGAACTATCGTATATTTACCGGTTATCATTAGTCCGCTCATTATGGGCTACATCTGGTATTTCTTCTTCCAATACAACGGGGGCGCTCTGAACGATATTGTTCTATTGTTCCAGGACGAGCCGATTAACTTATTAGCAAATGCGGATATAAACGTATGGATCATCACTTTTGTCAATACGTTCCAATACATGGGGATTGCGATGGTTATTTATTTGGCCGGTTTGCAATCGATTTCAAAAGAGTATTATGAAGCTGCGCAAATTGACGGAGCATCGTCACTCAAGCAATTCCGCAACATTACACTGCCGCTGCTCGCGCCGTCCATCACGATTAACGTGGTGCTCAATCTGATCGGCGGGTTGAAGCTGTTCGACGTTATTATTGCCATGACCAACGGCGGACCGGGGTATGCGTCCTCGTCGCTATCTACGTTGATGTATCATCTGTATTTCTCTAGACAAGATGCGGGTTATGCGGCTTCGCTCGGCAACCTGATGTTCGTCATTATATCCGTCATTAGTATGTCTGCGCTGTACTTCTTGCGGAGAAAGGAGATGCAGCAATGATGAAAGCGTACAAAAAATGGCTCATTGTCATCGGTTCGATTTTGCTCGTTGCGATTCATACGATTCCGTTTTATATTTTGTTGACCAGCTCTTTCAAGGCGACGGACGATCTTTCTTCCAAATGGGCATTTCCGGGGTATTTGTATCTCGACAACTTCGTGAATGCTTGGAATGAGGCGAATCTCGGCAGAGCGTTCATTAATAATACCATTATTACAGGAGTTGCGATGGTTCTCGTCGTCGTCATCGGCTCGTTGGCTGCCTATCCGTTAGCGCGTCATCAGACGAAGTGGAACAAATTCATGTATATGTTGTTCATCTCGGTGCTCATCGTGCCGCCGTTGGCGATTCTGGTGCCATTGTACCGTTTCTACGTTGATATCCAAGCGCTCAATACGTACTGGGGAATCATTCTCATCCATGTGACGTTCAACTTGCCGATTACGATATTTTTGTATACCGGGTTCATCGGAACGATACCGAAAGATTTGGATGAAGCGGGCATGATCGACGGATCCAGCCGTATCGGACTATTTTTCCGGCTCATTATGCCGCTGCTCAAGCCAGTGACGGCGACCGTTATTATTTTGGCGGGGGTTGCGATTTGGAATGACTATCAATTCTCGGTATTTTTCTTGGAAAAGACCGAAGTGCGGACGATCACTGTATCATTGGCGAAATTTTTCGGACAATATAACAGCAATATCGGTTGGGTTGCCGCAGGCTCGCTTATGGGGGCGCTGCCGATAACATTGGTTTATTTGGCACTGCAGAAGCAGTTCATTCACGGCTTGTCTTCTGGCGCGGTCAAAGGGTAGAAAGCGGCCTTTTGACTACGTACTAAACGGTAGGAGGGCATCATGACATTACAGAAATTGCACTCGCTGCGCTCTAAACTGCTCGTTCTGTACTTCATCATTTTAATGATTCCGATGATTGTCATCGTGTACGTGATGCCCTCCTATTTTTATAACGTCATAACGGACAAGACGTCGATGCAGACGGAGACAATTTTGGAATCGCTGTCGAAAAATATGGAGACGTATTTAGACGATTTGGTACGGCTTACGATTACGCCTTATTTGAGCGATGAAGTTATGACCGCGCTGAAATTGAAAGCGAGTTCACGCTATAGCGAGGTAGACGATTATACGAAGCTGCTGTCGGAGCGCGCGCTGCGCAACAGCTTGCCGAATTTGATGCGCAATCTGCGGAGCGACATTCTTGGAATTGTGCTGCTGCCGCTGGACGGTTCTACTTATATGATCCCTTCCTCACAAGGGGGACAGATTACAGAGAATTACCCATTCCGGGATCAAGCTTGGTATAAGAAAGCGTATGATGCCGATGGCAAAACGGTATTCATTAGCCCGCATCCGCGTGATTATGTTACGAATCCGGCCGTGTCGCACGCCTTCTCGGTAGCCCGGCTCATTCAGGATCCAGATTCAAGACAACCGCTTGCCGTTCTGATGGCTGATGCGGATCTGTCGATCATTAATCATTTGGTCAAGGATATCGAATTCGATGTCTCTTCGGTGGTGAGCATCTATGATCAGGACGATAAGTTGATCTTCTCCAATCACGATCTGTCAGAAGAGATGCAATTGCAAGTTGTCCAAGCTGGTGAAGTGGTTAAAGGTGAGCACGATTCGTATGTCAAAATCGCGAAGAAGATGAGCAGCTCAGGATGGAGCATCGTCGTGCTGCTGTCCGAGACGGAATTAATGAATAATATCCGTTGGTTCTATATCGTCGGCGCATTGTTCGCCATTGCCGGAGTGGTGGCGACATTCCTGCTGTTCAACCTGTTATCGCGTTGGATTATCAATCCATATAACAAGCTGCTGGCCGCTATGAATCGCTTCCGGCGCGGAGATTGGCAATCGCGCATTGAAGTGAAGAGTGGTTCAGGCGAGATACATGAGTTATCGCTTGCCTATAACATGATGGCGGATCAGATTAGCGATATGGTCAAACGAGAATATATCGGCAAGCTGCAGCTGAAAGAGGCAGAGTACCGTGCGCTGCAGTCGCAGATTCAGCCTCATTTTCTCTATAATACGTTGAATGGATTTATCGGTTTGAACCGCATGAACAAGCGGGATGTGTTGGAGGAAGCCATCGTGTCGCTCAGCCGAATGCTGCGCTATACACTAGAAGATCGGACGAAGAGCACCGTTCGTGAGGAATTCGATTTTTTGCAGCGATATTGCGAGTTGCAGCAGATGCGATTCGGCGACAAGTTTACATTCCGAATCGCGCATGAGGAGGAAGTCGGCGAGTATACGATTCCGAAGCTGCTGCTTCAGCCGCTCGTCGAGAACGCGATCATACATGGCATCGAACCGCTCAGGCGTCCAGCCGCCTTGCAGGTGAATGCTGCGATGGAGCTGGTGGATGGCGAGCAATGGCTCTCGATTGTAATCGAAGATACCGGAAAAGGCTTCGATGCCGCAGCGGTCCGGCCGAATGCGGTCGGGCTGGTCAATACGAAGGAACGCTTGAACCTGCTGTACCAGTCGCCGGTCTTTGCCGTGCAAAGCGCAGTGCATGAGGGGACGAAGATTACGATTCAAATCCGGAAGGAAGAAGTGAGTGCATGAGAATTATCATTGCCGATGATGAATATCTGGTGCGCATGACTCTGGTGAGCATGATTCAAGAGATGCCGCATCCGTTTGAAATATGCGGCCAAGCGGAGAGCGGAGAGGAACTGCTTGACCTGCTGCCGGATTGCAGACCCGATATTGTGCTGCTCGATCTGCGGATGCCGGAGATGGGCGGGTTGGAGGCGATGCGCATCGGGAAAGATCAATCTCCGATGACGCATTGGATCATTCTTACCGGCTTCTCCGACTTTGACAGTGCGCGGGAATCCGTCAAGCTGGGGGCATCCGATTACCTGCTGAAGCCGTCGAGCGCCAAGGAATTAGAGCAGGCGCTGCTTAGAGTCGCCAAGATGGTGCAAGAACAGCGCAACCTGCTTCAGAAGCAGTTCGAGAGCAATTTGAACGCGGCCTTCTCGGGTTGGATTGACCCTGCATTGGCGCGCAAAGATACATTTATGGATCGGGCGCATTATACCGGCGTCTCGTTCGCGATCGACATTGGTATGGAAGAACGGGCGGAATCGTTCCACCAGCAATTTTTTTCGCAGCTGCGCCTTGAGATGGAAGCTGACGTATCAGAGTCATTCTATCCCGCTCTGTTCATGCTTCCCAATGGAGAGATGGCCTTTATCGGCGCTTGGCTGCCGGAGCGGGAGGAGGAGGGAAGCCGGGTGCTGCGCAGGCTCCTGCGCAAGCTGGAAGCAGATGTGCAGGCACGAAGCGGCAAGCAGGCTGCCGTGACGTTATTCTCGACGGGGGTATGCCTCTCGTTGCAGGAGCTGCGGCTGGAACTGAACGAATGTTCGCGCGCAGCTCCGCTGCGCGTGACGAAAGGGATTGGCAGACATTGGAGCAAGGAGCAGCTCGTCGGCCAGCACCCCGAATGGCTTATGGAACTCGGCCAACTATGGCTCGATCTGAGTGAAGCCTATAAGGCACACCATTATTTGGCCTATATGAAGACGGTTGATCGTCTCCGCCAGCATTTCATTACAGAAGGATTGCACAGTTTGCCTCAGCCTGTGGCTCAACCGATTGAAGAGTATGCTTGTGTAGCTTTGAACCGCCGAATCAGTTTACAGGGAGATGAATGGGTTCGGACACTATATGAGATCGGGGAATCGGTGCTCCAGCACCATGCTTCGAAGGATAGCGGTTCACGGATGATCGAACAGGTCATTTCCTATTTGGAACAGCATTATGCATGTGAAATCACATTGGCGGAGCTGGCCCGGGACTTCCGTGTGACGCCGAACTATTTAAGCACGTTATTTCATCAAACGACAGGCACGACCTTTGTGAAATATGTAACCCGGCTGCGGATGATGCAGGCGAAGCAGCTGCTTGCGGACCAAGCTCTGCAGGTGCAGCAGGTTGCCGAAAAAGTCGGTTATTACAGCACCAGACATTTTACGAAATGCTTCTTCGAATTCGAGGGATGCTCGCCGTCCGAATATAAGAAGAAGCGGAAGCTGCAAGATTTGCATTAAGGTATTCATGCTTGCAACAAATAGATGAAGAAAATACATGGGAGGGGTAAGGATGAATATAGTCTACAACGAGGCGGAGCAGCTTTTTCACCTGCAGACCAAAGGGACTAGCTACATGATGCAAGTGGTGAAGGGCGGTTACTTGGCCCATGTGTATTGGGGCCGCAAGCTGAGAGGAATTCATGAGATGGAGCGGATCAGCTATGTGGATCGCTGTTCGTTCCACCCGAATCCAGACCCGCGGGACCGCTCGTTCTCGACCGACACGCTCCCGCAGGAACTGCCAGGCTATGGGTGCGGGGATTTTCGCCATCCGGCCTATGAAGTGCAGTTCGAGCAAGGAGCGACTGCTTCTGAGCTTATCTATAAAAGTCACACAATTATAAGTGGGAAGCCTCGATTAGAGGGACTGCCTGCGACATATGTCGAGTCTGAGGGAGAAGCGATGACGCTCGAGATCGAGATGGAAGATACGGTCACAGAGCTGCGAGCGGTTATGCAGTATACCGTATACGCAGAGCATGATGCCATCATCCGCTCTGTCCGCTATAGGAATGCGAGCACCTCAGAGATGAAGCTGCAGCGGGCGCTTAGCATGAGCGTCGACTTCCCGCATGCGGAGTTCGACTTGCTGCGCTTGCCGGGCGCTTGGGCGCGCGAACGCCACATCGACCGGCATCCGCTAGCCACTGGCACGCAATCGGTGGAGAGCCGCCGCGGGTCGAGCAGCCATCAGCAAAATCCGTTCATTGCGCTGTTGTCGCACGGGGCGGATGAGGAGCACGGCGATGTCTATGGCTTCAGCCTCGTTTATAGCGGAAGCTTCCTGGCGCAGGCGGAAGTCGATCAATTCCGCTCGACGCGCGTCTCGATGGGGATGAATCCGTTCGACTTCGAATGGCTGCTTGAACCAGACCAATCGTTCCAGACGCCGGAAGTGGTCATGGTCTATTCTGGCGCAGGGCTGGGCGAAATGTCACGAACGTATCACCATCTATATCGTACCCGGCTATGCCGCGGACATTTCCGCGATCGCGAGCGCCCGGTGCTCGTGAACAATTGGGAAGCGACGTATTTTGATTTTACGGCAGACAAGATTGAGGCATTGGCGGGCTCGGCTGGAGAGCTAGGCATTGAACTGCTCGTACTGGACGACGGATGGTTCGGCAAGCGGAACGATGACCGCAGCTCGCTTGGCGATTGGTTCGTCAATACCGAGAAGCTGCCGGGCGGTCTGGATGATGTGGCGCGCCGGGTAAATGCGCAAGGTGTGCAATTCGGCCTCTGGTTCGAGCCGGAAATGATCTCGCCAGACAGCGAGTTGTACCGAGCTCACCCGGATTGGTGCCTGCATGTGCCCGATCGCAGACGGACGCAGGCGAGATCCCAGCTTATTCTAGACTTCTCGCGCCAAGAGGTGTGCGATGCGGTCGTAGAATCACTGTCCAACATTTTGGCGAATGCCCCCATTTCTTATGTGAAGTGGGACATGAACCGCAATATGACTGAGATCGGTTCGGCCAGCTTGCCGCCGCAGCGGCAGCGGGAAACTGCTCATCGCTATATGCTGGGTGTATACAGCGTAATGGAGCAGGTGACAACCGCCTTCCCACACGTGTTGTTCGAGAGCTGCTCTGGCGGTGGTGGTCGCTTCGATCCCGGCATGCTGTACTATATGCCGCAGACGTGGACGAGCGATGATACCGATGCGGTAGAGCGGTTGAAGATTCAATACGGCACAAGCCTCGTCTATCCGATTAGCACGATGGGTGCGCATGTGTCAGCGGTGCCGAACCACCAGATTGGCAGAGTCACCTCCTTAGAGATGAGGGGGCATGTCGCGATGTCGGGGAACTTCGGCTATGAGCTCGATCTGACCAAGTTCACGGACGCCGAGAAGACGGCGGTTAAGGAGCAAGTAGCATTCTATAAGTCAGTGCGCGCCTTGGTTCAGAATGGGGACATGTACCGGCTGCGCAGTCCGTTCGAAGGCAATGACACGGCGTGGATGTTCGTCTCTGCGGATCGATCGGATGCGCTGCTCGGTCACTTCCGCGTGCTTGCAGAGCCCAATCCAGCCAGCTGCCGCATTAAGCTGAGAGGTCTGTGCCCGGATACGATGTATCGTTTGGAGCAGACCGGACGCATCTATGGCGGGGATGAGCTCATGTATGCGGGGATTTTTATACCGCAGATGGAGCACGATTTCTGCAGCATTATGTACCGATTTACAGCTTTGTAGGAACTGACCGCCACCTTTGCGCGTAATGAGCAGAGGTGGCGGTTGTGGCATAACTGTCGGAAATCTACAGTGCTTTGAACCTCTTATTTCAGAAATCGCTGAAAAGCAGCTGGATCCACTGCAAGCCGTCACCGTCATCACGGTGGAAATGGTGGAAAAGGCTGCTGGCTCAGCGGCATCTGCAATGGAAGAAAATTATTTTCGGCCGCTGAATATGGCGTAGTCAGCAATCATGTATCGTCCAGCTACACTTTTTTCAGCGAAGCATTCAAAGCATTCACCGGAGATACTTCGTATCGTATCCGAAAAAGGTTAGAATTCGAAAAGCGATGGAACTGCTTGCTCATAGCTCCATGCGACTGGCTGAAGCAGGGAACGCGGTTGGCTTTGAGAATACGAAGCAGTTCTCACGTATGTTCAAGGAACTGGAGGGAATATCCCGCACGAGTACCGATTGAAGGTCCGAGCGGATATTCAGTTACCTGACCCGACCATATTGTCTGATATAGTCTGATTCCATCGATACAGTTGGCCTGCAAGAGGCGCATGATTCTGAGCAGCGCCTCTTTATCGCATTAAGCTGTATCGTCCGGATAATAAGATAGCTAGATAGCTGAGATAGTTGACGAATGGAGCAGAAAGATTTATATTATACCCATAGGGGTATGTAGCGACAAGTAGTTAGGAGGAATATAGACATGACAACGGTGGAATTAACAGACAGCACGATTGAAGCTTTTATCCAGGACAATAAGCTGGTATTGGTCGACTTCTGGGCGCCGTGGTGCGGACCTTGCCGCATGATTGCGCCGACACTCGAGAGATTGGCCGAGGCAATGGGAGATCGGGCGATTATAGCTAAGGTCAATGTGGATAGCAATCCATATGCAGCCATCAAGTATCAGGTGCAGGGGATCCCGAATTTGAAACTGTTTTATGAAGGCAAGGAAGTGGAAGGCTTTGTCGGCGTACAGCCATTGGAAACTTTGCAGCGCGCAGTAATGAATTATGTCCGATAATACATGTAAGACCGTGAGCTGGCACCAAGCTGCACGGTCTTTTTTGATCGGCAGGACAACCGGTGTGTGGGAGAGAGGTGTGATAGAAAAGGGGATACGCATTTCTTTGTTGACAATGATAATCAATATCAATTATTATAACTAAAGAATATGATAATGATTCTCATTATCGACAGAGTAAAGATATGAGGATTCAATTTTATCATCCATCATGATCACTCATCGCTACTCACTACATATCCATAGGAGGTATTTTTCATGTTACGTCGTTCTGTTGTCCGCCATTCCGGTAAGCTTATGCTAGCTGCCGCATTAGTATGCTCGTCGCTTGTACATGCCGCATTCAATGCGCCGGCAACGAGCGCGCAGGCCAACATTGTCGTGAAGGATTTCGCCGACCGGGAGCTGACATTAAGCAAGCCAGTCGAGAAGGTGATCACGCTAGCTGCTGGAGATGCACAGATTGTGGCGGCATTGGGCGGAAAAGTCGTTGGTCGTCCGAACACGAGCAATAAGACATTGCCAAAAGAGGTGTTGGACGCACCGGTTATCGGATCGGGTCATGCGCCGAATTACGAGAAGATTACTTCATTGAAGCCAGAGCTGGTCATTGCAAGCAAAAGCTTGAACATAAAGGATATTAAAGCGTTGGAAGCAACTGGTGCGCTAGTGTACGTGGCCAGCTCTGAATCCGTTAATGAAATTAAGGAGAATGTGCTGAAGATCGGACAATTGCTCGGCAAGACGGAGAAAGCCAAGGCGACCGTTAACGCAATGGACATCAAGCTGCAAATTGCCGGTAAGGTCAATAAAGACAATCCGAAGAAGGCCTTAATTGTGTACGGCGCTCCCGGCACATTACTGGCTGCGCTCCCATCTTCGCTTCCAGGCGATCTGTTAACGAGAGCCGGGGGCAAAAATGTAGCTGCACAATTTCCAAAGCTGGATAAAATGTCTGGTTATGCGCAGTTGAGTGCGGAGCGTGTCATTGCAGCGGATCCAGATATTATTTTGCTCATTACGCACGGAGACCCGGAAGCAGTACAGAAAGCATTTAACGAAGAGATTAGTAAAAATGCAGCCTGGAGCAGTATGACAGCCGTGAAGAACGAAAATATCGTCGTGCTTCCTTCGCATCTGTTCGGCACCAATCCAGGTACGAAAATCGCAGACGCCTTAAATGTTCTTGCGACTCATCTGAAACAGGCGGAGTGATAACGGATGACTATCGATGCCAAGCTGAAGGCTCCCGAAGCGTTCAGCGAGGGGGTACAGAGTCAAGACCCGCGTAAGAGAAAGCGAACGGTGACCATCATTGCAACGGTAGTGCTTCTGGTGGCCGCATTTCTATACGGACTGTCGACAGGGGCGGTATCCATTCCCGTGAAGACGATATGGGAGGTGCTTATTCACCGCGAGCCTTCGACCAATGATCAGATTATTTGGAACTTCCGGCTGCCGCGCACCTTGTTGGCTATGGTGGTAGGGAGCTCCTTAGCCATCTCCGGCGCATTTATGCAAGGAGTCATGCGCAACCCGCTTGCTGATCCGGGCATTATCGGCGTATCGGCAGGAGCGGGCCTGATGGCCGTCATCATCATGCTTATTTTTCCGGAAATGATTTATTTGGTTCCGGCAGCCGCTTTTGTTGGTGCATGGGTCGCCGTTATGATTACTTACAGCCTCGCCTGGAAGAAAGGGGCCTCGCCGCTGCGCATCATTTTGGCAGGGGTAGCCGTTAACGCTTTGGCAGGGGCTATCACATCAGGCATTATGCAGCTTTACAGCGACAGAGTGCAAGCCGTGCTGCCTTGGCTGTCTGGAGGTCTTGCCGGTGTGAGCTGGTACCATCTCCAGATGGTGCTGCCTTACTTTGCCGTTGCTCTTCTCCTGTCGGTGTTCGGCATTAGGCATGCGAATGTTCTGCTGCTTGGCGATGAGGCAGCGAAGCTGCTCGGGCATCCGACGGAAAAGAGTCGTCTGTTCCTTATTTCGATCAGCACCCTGCTGGCCGGCATCGCCGTGAGCGTGTCAGGATTGATAGGCTTCGTCGGCCTTGTCGTCCCGCATATGGTACGGCTAATTGTCGGCAACAACTATGCGTACTTGCTGCCGGTATCCGCCCTGGGCGGTGCGGCGCTGGTCGTGTTCGCCGATACAGCCGCACGGAGCTGGTTCGACCCGCTGGAATTGCCAGTAGGAATTTTGCTGGCCGTGGTGGGGGCACCATTCTTCCTCTATTTATTAAGACGCGGAGGTGTGTTCAGTGGCCGTGCTTAGTGCGGAACAGCTGTGCTTCGACATGTCACAGCATTTTGGAATTAAGGATGTGTCCCTTTATGCTGAGCAGGGTGAGCGGATTAGCATTATTGGACCTAACGGTTCAGGCAAGTCTACGCTGCTGAAGCTTATGGCCAGACTGCTCAAGCCGCATCAGGGTCTGGTCATGCTGGATGGCAAGGATATCGCGGTTATGAAAGGGAGAGAGACGGCGAAAGCGCTGTCGATGCTGACCCAAATTCAGCCGCAGCTGACCGACATGACCGTCCGCGATCTGGTGCAGTATGGTCGACATCCCCACAGCAGCATGCTGTCAGGCACATCACGAGAAGACCGCGCCGTGACGGAATGGGCCATCAGCGCCACACGCATGGAGACATTGGCTGATCGGCCGCTGGAATCGTTATCTGGAGGAGAGCGCCAACGTGCATGGATTGCGATGGCTTTAGCCCAACAGCCGAAGGTCCTGCTGTTGGATGAACCGACGACCTATTTGGATATTGCTAACCAGCTTGAGGTTCTGGAGCTGATGAACCAGCTGAATGGACAGATGAACATGACGATTGTGATGGTGCTGCACGATATCAATCAGGCGGCTCAATACAGCGATCGCATGATTGTGATGCATGACGGAAGCGTCGTTCATCATGGACCACCCCGTGACGTGATGACACCGGACATGTTCGAGAGCGTGTTCCGCATCCGGGTTCGCATTCATCAAGAAGAAGCATATCCCTATATATTTCCGCTGGCTGTTGCGGCCGGCACCCTATGAGAGGTTGTTCAAGAAGTCGAAGTCGAGAATGATTTCGATATAGTTTTCTTGCAAAAACATGTACTTCTCGGTGCTGAAAAGCGGTCTTTTTGAACACGCACTATAAGGAGGAATCGCCATGATTGCTGTAACGAATTGCATTCGCGTGCATAAAGGGATGGGAGGCCATCTGGAGACAAGATTTGAACGACCGAAGCACGTGCATCGGATGCCGGGATTCGTGAGCATGGAGCTATTAAAGAACGGACAGGAGGAGGATTACGACGAATTCGTAGTCCGTACGGTCTGGCAGGACCGTGCCGCGTTCGACAACTGGGTTCAGAGCGAGGAATTCAAGCGTGGTCATTCGCGCCGCGAGCAGGCCGATGGCAACATCATCGACTTTAAGGTGACAATATATGAAGTGGTGCAACGCCATCAACCAGATGCCGAGTCCGATTCGGCTGCCGAAGCGGCCATATAAAGGACGAGATAAAATACAAAAAGAGCAGGGATATACCGTGTTGGTATATCCCTGCTCTTCTCGTTGATACTGAAGCCGCACTACTACACGTGTTCGCAGTGTTAATTGGCCACCGAGCAGAGTTGTTTCTATTGTATAACTCGATATCGTCATTCCACCCTGTGGAGAACATGCTGTGGCGATAACAAGCTGTCACGATGCGTATATGCCCACTCTCCCTTTTACTCAGCTTTTCACGTAGAGTCTCTCCCCTGACGGCAAGGGAGAGTGAAACTAGCGATGGCGCGAACGTAACTTATACCTGCTGCAGGTATTTACGAACTGTCACGATGCGTATATGCCCACTCTCCCTTTTACTCAGCTTTTGACGCAGAGTCTCTCCCCTGACGGCAAGGGAGAGTGAAGCTAGCGATGGCACGAACGTAACTTATACCTGCTGCAGGTATTTACGAACTGTCACGATACGTATATGCCCACTCTCCCTTTTACTCAGCTTTTGACGCAGAGTCTCTCCCCTGACGGCAAGTGAGAGTGAAACTAGCGATGGCGCGAACGTAACTTATACCTGCTGCAGGTATGTACGAACTGTCACGATGCGTATATGCCCACTCTCCCTTTTACTCAGCTTTTCACGCAGAGTCTCTCCCCTGACGGCAAGGGAGAGTGAAGCTAGCGATGGCGCGAGCATATCTATTGCCTACGGCCAGTCTGTACCATTTATTCATCTTCAGCTTGCGGCTTGAATGTGGAATCCCTTTTCTTGTTACTCTTCGCGGAAGCCTTCGCCCAACACATCATGGACATCGTTGACGACAATGAAGGCGCGCGGATCAATCTCTTTCACCAAAGTTTTAAAGCGGCGAATCTCCGTGCGGCTGACAACGCAGTATACCATTTGCTTCGGTTCGCGCGAATAAGCACCAATGACTGGGACGAGCGTTACGCCACGTTCCATTTCCTTCGTAATGGTATTTGCGATTTGGTCCGAATGATTGGTTATGACCGTAAAGGCTTTGGCCGCATAAGCGCCTTCTTGAATGAAATCGATCATTTTCGAGGAAATAAAAACGGCCACCAATGTATACAATATCTTTTCCTTCGGTATGTAGAACAGCGCTGCGCCGATAATGAAAATATCGAGGAAAAGAATGAACTGCCCCATGCTGATGCCGAGGCGGCGATTCGCCATCCGTGCAAGAATATCGACGCCGCCGGTCGTGCCGCCGAAGCGGAAGACGATACCGAGCCCCGTTCCTAAGGTAACGCCGGCGTATAGGGTAGCCAAAATGAAATCATGCTCCGTCTGGAAGGGAATGATCCACTCTCGGGCAACCGCCTGCTCAAACAGCCATAGGAACAAAGTGAGCGAGAGAACGCCGTAAACGCTGTACACCATCTGTTTGCTGCCCAGAGCGCGCCAGCCAATAGCGAACAAAGGAATGTTTAGCACTAACGTGGATAAGGAGGGTTTTATGCCTGCCGCGTAATTAAGCAGTACCGTAACTCCCGTGACTCCGCCCTCCATAAGCTGATTCGGAATAATAAAGTAAATTAAACCGAATGCATAAATTGCCGTGCCGACCGTTATCGGAAGAAAGGTATGCCATACGCGCTGAAACAGGGATGAATTCACGTAATTCAGGGCTCCTTTTAGTGGGTTATAACTTACATCTTCATTAGTATATCGAATTCATTATTAGATAAAAAGCATTTGTTTTCCATACGGGTATACGTTAACATAGTAGCAGAATGTACTTTAAAAATGTACTGCGTAAAGAAGGGGATTGCATGACAAATACAGACGTAAAATCACTCTTGTCTTCGCTGCGCGACAAGCCGCTGTCACAGATGCAGCGAGAGGTCGATGAGTACATATCTCAGTTTCAAGAAGGATACTTCAGCCCGCTTGCCATGTTGGCCAGATTGTCTGAAGAAGTGGGAGAATTAGCTCGCGAAGTGAACCATTATTATGGTGAGAAGCCGAAGAAGTCTTCTGAGGCGGATAACTCAATTGATATGGAGCTAGGGGATATATTATTTATCCTGCTTTGCTTTTCCAATTCGCTTGGTATTGACCTGACGAAGGCACATGATGCATGTATGCACAAGTTCAATACCCGTGATGCGAATCGTTGGACTCGAATAGAGGAGCAGACAGAGGAATAGTCGCAGAAAGGATGAGGGCGAGATGGAACGAATTCGTGTAGCTGTCACGGGAGCTAGCGGGCGTATGGGCAGAGAAGTCGTGAAGATGGTATTGGAAGATGAAGCGTTGCAGTTGGTTGCCGCTATTGCTACGTCGGCAGGGTCGGTAGATGCCGCTTCGCTCGTTGGACTTCCGCCATGCGGCATAAAGGTGACTTCGGATCTGGAAAGCGCCTTGCAGCACACGCAGCCAGACGTTATGGTCGATTTTACGACGCCTAACACTGTCATGAGCAACACGCTGCTCGCAATTCGCAGTGGCGTGAGACCAGTCATCGGCACGACGGGATTCAGCCCCGACGAGATCGAGCAACTGCAGCAGATGTGCCGCGAGCAACAGCTTGGCGGCTTGATTGCGCCTAATTTCTCGATCGGCGCAATCTTGATGATGCGCTTTGCCGCGCAAGCCGCAAAGTATTTACCCGATCTGGAAATTATCGAGTACCATGGCGATCAGAAGCTGGACGCACCTTCCGGTACGGCGGTGAAGACAGCGGAAATAGTGTCGAAAGTACGTGAGGAGCACCGTCAAGGCAATCCGCGTGAAGAAGAGAAAATCGAGGGCTCACGCGGAGGCTATTATGACGGATTTCGCATTCACAGCGTGAGATTGCCTGGTATATTTGCACAGCAGGAAGTGATTTTTGGAGGTTATGGACAAACTCTGAAAATCCGCCATGATTCGTATGATCGCGCGGGTTATATGCCGGGCGTTAATATGGCAGTGAAGAAAGTCGTTCAACTTCAGGAGTTAGTCTACGGATTTGAGCATTTGCTTGATGATTGATTGCCGCACCATTTGACTAGGGGATAGACAACGGAGGGTTACGACATGTTAAATATCGCATTTATTGCACATGACCGAAAAAAAGACGAGATCGTTAATTTCGTTACCGCCTATGAAAAGGTATTTGAGGATCATCAATTATACTCTACGGGCACGACGGGCCTGCGGATTATGGAGCAGACCGATCTGCGCATCCACCGCTTTCAATCCGGTCCATTAGGCGGAGACCAGCAAATCGGCGCCCTTGTGGCGGAAAATGAAATGGACTTGATTATTTTCCTGCGCGACCCGCTGATGGCACAGCCGCACGAGCCGGATATTATCGCATTGCTTCGTCTATGCGATGTTCAGGGCATTCCGGTTGCGACGAACATTGCAACGGCGGAGATTTTGGTGAAGGCGCTGGAACGCGGTGATTTCGCTTGGCGTGAGTTGGCTCATAAATATAAACCGGGAGTCGAGGAGTAATGAACGGTCTCGATATATTGGCCTTTGGCGCTCATCCCGATGATGTAGAGATAGGGATGGCTGGGACTATTGCAAAGCATACGGCCCAAGGCTTCAAGGTCGGCATTTGTGATCTGACGGAGGCGGAAATGTCTTCGAACGGTACGGTTGATTTGCGACGTGAGGAAGCGAAGCAGGCGAGCGTTGCGCTGCGGCTCTCTGTTCGGGAGAATCTGCGTCTGCCAGACCGGGGGCTGCAGGTATGCTCCGAGCATATTGATGCGGTCGTCGAGGTGATTCGTCGTCATCGTCCGCGCATCGTGTTCATGCCTTATTGGGAAGACCGCCATCCAGATCATATACAATGCAGCCGGATCGTGCAGGAAGCAGTGTTTAACGCGAAATTGCGGCGCTACCTGCCTGAGCTGGATGCACATCTGGTGGAGCAGGTTTATTTTTATTTTATTAATGATGTCGCATCGGCGCAACTGCTTGTAGATGTGACAGCGGTTTACGACATGAAGCGCGCAGCGCTGCATGCGTATGCTTCGCAATTTACGAAGCCGGACGGCAGCGGTACTTTCGTTGCGACACCTTTGAATCAGGGATACGTGGAACGGGTGGAGGCTCGGGATACTCTCTTGGGCCAGACACGTGGGTTTGCGCTTGCTGAGGGCTTCGTCGTAAAAGGTCCTTACGCGGTCTCAACGTTCTTATAGAGTTTGTTCGAAAAGCCACCACTTTTGATCACGAACATCGGGCTTCTAAATTAGAGATAAATCATTCTGCTGTCGTAACAGGTGGATACCATGGCACGATAAGAGGAGGGAAGGGCATGAACGAAGGACTCAAAATCGGCATAACGTGTTATCCGTCTCTCGGCGGTTCCGGGGTCGTTGCAACGGAGCTTGGCAAGCTATTGGCTGAGCGAGGACATCAAGTTCACTTTATTACGCACAATATACCGTTTCGCTTAGGCTCGAGCTTTCAGAAAAACATCCAATATCATGAGGTGGAAGTGAACGATTATTATGTCTTTCGTTATCCGCCCTATGATTTATCGTTAGCGAGCAAAATGGCGCAGGTCGCCAATTTGCAGCAGCTTGACTTGCTGCATGTGCATTATGCGGTTCCGCATGCAGTATGCGCTTATTTGGCCAAGCAAATGGCTCATCCCGATCTGAAGGTAGTGACGACGCTTCATGGCACCGACATAACCGTGCTGGCGCAAGACGAGTCGCTTAAAGATATGATACGATTTGCTATTAATAAAAGCGACGCGGTGACAGCCGTGTCGAAAGATTTGATCCGAGAAACACGTGAACTGCTGGATATCAAGCGACCGATCGATTTAACGTATAATTTCGTAGATAAACGAGTGTACTATCCGCGTGATTGCTCTCAGCTGCGATCGGAATTTGCGTATCCATTCGAGAAGATAATGATGCATATCTCGAACTTCCGCCCTGTGAAGCGGGTGAGTGATGTGGTTGATGTGTTCGCGCGTGTGCAAGAGAAGGTCGCTTCGCGTCTTGTATTTGTGGGGGAAGGACCGGATATGCCAAAGGTTCAATGCAAGATTCGCGAAATGGGGCTAGAGGACCGCGTCCATTTTCTCGGGAAGCAGGATGAAATCGCACAAGTTATCTCACTTGCCGATTGCCTGCTGCTTCCATCGGAGAAAGAAAGCTTCGGACTCGTTGCGTTAGAAGCGATGGCGTGCGGTGTTCCGACCATCGGTTCGGAAGCAGGCGGTATCCCTGAATTGGTTACGCACGGAGAAACGGGTTTTTTGGCTCCGATTGGCGAAACAGAGACGATGGCAGAGTACGCGATTCAGCTGCTGTCGCAGCCGATGCTGGCGCAGAAAATGCGGGAAGCATGCCTGCACCGTGCCCGTCACGTGTTCTGCAATGATCTGATTGCAAGGGAATACGAGAAAATATATTATCGGGTGTTGGGCAAAGAGGTTGAAGTGCCGAAGCCTGTATGCTAATCGGCGGCGATATAGATAGCAATGTTGAGCTGATGCGCGCAATGGTTCCCATCATTGCGCGCACTTGTGTGTAAATGAGGTGTGTTGCGTAATGGGTATAATTGGAAAAGGTGAACTATTTACAGAAGCGCATGATGTCATGAAGCGGCTCATGGCGGAGGGCTATCAAGCATATATGGTCGGTGGCTGCGTACGCGATTCGCTCCTGGGGCGTCCTATCAACGATGTCGATATCGCTACCTCAGCGCTTCCAGAGCAGGTGCTGTCGCTGTTCCCCCGCGTCGTGCCTACCGGGCTTCAGCACGGTACTGTAACCGTGGTCATGCCGACCAACACTTATGAAGTGACTACATTTCGTAAGGAAAGCGCGTACGAGGGTCACCGTCGTCCGGAAGAGGTGGAGTTCATCGGCGATCTGGACGAAGACTTGATGCGGCGGGACTTTACGATTAATGCGATGGCGATTGATGCGGATGGGGAGCTGCATGACCCGTTCGGCGGCGAGGCCGATCTGGAGCAGCGACTTATCCGATGTGTGGGAAACGCGGAGCAGCGGTTCCGCGAAGATGCGCTGCGCATGCTGCGATGCGTTCGCTTTGCAGCTATCTTGAGCGGCCGGATTGCGAAGTCGACGTGGAGGGCGCTATGCCATGAGAAGTCGACGCTCGTTTTCGTCGCGATGGAACGCGTGCGTGACGAGCTGTGGAAGTTGACGGCAGGGGCCGACCCAGCGCGCGGCTGGGCCCTGCTCTTGCGCAGCGGGCTCCTTCAGCATACGAAGGAGCCGCTGGGCGCATTGGCGTCGACCGAGTCGACCCGGTGGCAGCCGCTGCTGTGCGCGCTCGGGCGAGTGACATCGCCCGAGCTGCGCCTGGCGCTGCTGCTCCTCGGGCACGAGGTCGACAAAGGAGAGGCGAAGCGCATTGCGCTGGCGCTTCGCCTCTCCGGGGCGCAGCAGGACGCGGTGCTTGGCGTCCTGCGCGCGGAGGCGCGGCTGGCGGCCGGCGGCAATGCCGCCTTGGCCGCTGCCGCCGTGCCGGGCGGCGCCCAAGCGTGGCGCCGCCCCTTCGCGCAAGCGCTCTTCGCCTATGGCGAAGACGCGCTGCGCGGTTGGCTCGCTTGCCGCAGCGCCCTGGCGGGCGTGGGAGCGGCTGGCGAGCCAGCCGCTGCTGTGCAGCCGTTCCTCCAACATGGTCAGGCTTGGTTGGAGGACATTCCCGTCCGCCGCCTGCAGGATATTGCCCTGACGGGCTCGGATCTGCTGCAGGCGGCGGATCGGGTGGCTGGGCCTTGGCTGGGCCATAGCCTCGAAGCAGCTTGGCTCGCCGTCGCCCTGCAAGAAGTGCCGAATGAACGCGAAGTGTTATTGAAATATGCTGTGAAAGAGTGGAAGGAACGATGAGCGACCAACTGTTGGAATGGTTTCAAGAACACCCCGGACAATACATATCTGGGGAAGAGATAAGCCGCCATCTGAAAATTACGCGCACGGCGGTATGGAAGCAGATTAATCGGCTCCGAGCAAAAGGATACGAATTTGAAGCCGCGCCCAAGCTCGGCTACCGCCTTATTCAAATACCGACCCGTCTTGATGAGATCGCTCTATTGACGAAGCTGAAGACGAAGACGCTTGGACGGCAAATCCGAATTCTGGAGAAGACGGAATCGACGCAAAATGTTGCCGCTGAGTGGGCGAAGCAAGGAGCGGAAGAAGGAGCTATCGTCATCGCCGAGGAACAACTCGGCGGCCGCGGCCGCCATGGGCGTGGCTGGTATTCGCCGCCAGGCAAAGGCATTTGGATGAGCATGGTCTTGAAGCCGCGCATTCCGCTCCAATTTACGCCGCATTTGACGCTCCTGTCCGCGGTGGCGCTGTGCCGGGCGATGAAGCGCCTAACGCATGCCGATTTGGGCATCAAATGGCCTAATGATATTTTGATTGACGGCAAAAAGGTATGCGGGATTTTGCTGGAATCATACGCAGAGGACGAACGGCTCGTGCATGTCATCGCCGGCATGGGGATAAGCGTCAATCTTGATCAAGCCGATTATCCGCCTGAGCTGCAACCGATTGTCACCTCCTTGAAGGCGGCATCAGGACAGGAAGTAGACCGTGCTACCTTGGTGGCGGAGTGTCTGTTAGAATTGGAGCAGTTGTATCAGCTCTATGAAGAACAAGGCTTCGGACCAATTCGCACGCTATGGGAAGCGCAGAGCGTCACGCTTGGACGCAGCTTGTCTGTCGAGACCCCATACGGTGCCGTTCACGGCGTCGCGCAAGGCCTAGATGAATCGGGGGCGCTTGTATTAGTAGGCGAAGACGGCAGCTGCCGCAAAGTTTTTTCGGGAGATGTACATTTTACAGGGTGAAACATGCTCTACTTTCTGTTATACTAATGGCGGCAAGGCGGTATCTGTATAGAACCGCACTCGCCCCCAACTAAGCAAGGAACTCGTGCTGACAAGTACATATTCCTTGATTAACGTGGTGCACGTTTCTGCTCTGAGCCGAAGGGACCGAGACAGAAGGACGTCCGCTTGCGACCTCTTTTTATCTTTTGGGACCTTTTTAGTGGAAACGCTAAAAGGTTTTTTTGTTTTGCGCACACTAAAAAGTGCGTGCCAACCTCTAAAAAGAGACGTAAAGGAGATGAACAGCACGATATGATCAAGCGAAAACTACCGCTAAGTATTGTGAAAATGAAGACGATGAAAGAACAAGGTGAGAAGCTGGCCATGGTTACCGCGTATGATTACCCATCCGCACAGTTGGCTGAGGAAGCCGGTGTCGATTTGATTCTGGTCGGTGATTCTTTGGGCAACGTCGTCCTCGGCTATGATTCCACGCTGCCAGTCACATTGGATGATATGGTATATCACTCCCGCGCGGTGCGTCGCGGAGCGCCCAACACGTTTGTCGTAACCGATATGCCGTTTATGACCTACCACAGTTCAGTGGCCGAGTCCATGTCCGGCGTGCGCCGGATTATGCAGGAAGGGCATGCCAACGCCGTGAAGATGGAGGGTGGCGCGGAGATTGCAATAATGGTGGATGCTTGTGTGAAAGCAGGCGTGCCAGTGCTCGGACATATAGGACTGACGCCGCAATCCGTTCATCAATTGGGAGGGTACCGTATTCAGGGCAAGACGCTGGAAGACGCCAAGCGCTTGCTTGAAGATGCCCTCGCAATAGAGCGTGCCGGAGCTTTTGGCATTGTGCTTGAACTCGTAACAGAACAAGTGGCAGCCTATATTACGGAGCGGCTGTCAATTCCAACTATAGGAATTGGCGCGGGAGCGCGCTGTGACGGACAAGTGCTCGTCTTTCACGATATTTTGCGCTATACCTCGGATTATCGCGAGAAGCGCTTCGTCAAGACTTATGCCGACATCGGAACGACGATTCGAGACAGCATCGCGTCTTATGTGGAGGACGTGAAGCAGCAGGCGTTTCCACAGGAAGCGCACGTCTTCACGGCTGACGACGAGGTTGCTGGAGAGCTGTACGGGAATGGAAAGGTGGAAGCTCCATGATTGCAGCAAGAACGATGGCAGAACTGCGCGATGCGGTTCGTCAGTGCACACAACAGAAGATACATCGAGCCGAATGTCCTTCCATAGGCTTCGTGCCGACAATGGGGTTTTTGCACAAAGGTCATGCCAGTCTGATGAAGGAAGCAAAAAAACAATGCGGCATCGTCGTATTAAGCATATTTGTCAATCCGATTCAATTTGGTCCGAATGAGGATTTAGAGCAATACCCAAGAGATGAGGCACATGATTTAGCAATGGCGGAACAGAACGGAGTGGATATCGTATTTCTTCCTACCGCCGAATTGATGTACCCGGAACCGACGAAGACGATGGTTCAAGTCCAGGGTGTAACGGCTCCGCTCTGTGGAGCCTCCCGTCCAGGACATTTCGACGGTGTCACGACGGTTGTCGCGAAGCTGTTCAATCTGGTGAAGCCGGATAAAGCGTTCTTCGGGATGAAGGATGCCCAGCAAGTGGCTGTCATACAGCAAATGGTAAAGGATTTGAACTTTGACGTCGAGATTGTGCCGTGCCCGATTGTGCGTGAAGGGGACGGTCTTGCGCTCAGCTCCCGCAACATCTATTTGTCTGCAGAAGAGCGTGAGCAGGCATTGGTGCTGTCCCGTACGTTGCGTCAAGTTGAAGCTTGGCTGGAACAGCGTCCAGACATGACGGCGCCTCAACTGAGGGACAACATCATCAAGTCGATTCAGGAAGCTCCGCTGTCTGATATCGATTATGTGGAAATATTGCGATTTCCGTCACTTGAAGCGCTATCGCCAGAACAAACGCTGGCGAATACGGATCATCGCGTATTGATTGCACTGGCCGTACGGTTCGGTCGAACTCGATTGATTGATAACCGTTTACTGGAGAACAAATAGGGGGAATGTGCCATGTTACGTGAAATGATGAAGTCAAAAATTCACCGGGCAACCGTTACCGAAGCCAATTTGAACTACGTTGGCAGCATTACAATTGACGAGCATCTTATGGAATGTGCCGATATTTGGCCGAATGAAAAAGTGCAAATAGTAAACAATTATAATGGTGCCCGTTTGGAGACTTACGTCATTCCAGGGCCAAAACATTCTGGCGTAATCTGTCTGAATGGAGCGGCTGCGCGCCTTGTACAGCCTGGAGATAATGTCATCATCATTTCTTACGCTTCCATGACGAATGAAGAAGCGAAGCAATATGATCCAAAAATCGTCTTCGTGGACGCGGACAATAAACCGGTCGAGCTCGCGACGAAGACCGAAACGTATGCGACTGTTCGTTAATCGTTAACGGCATCATCAGGAATCGGAATTGACAAGCGAAGGCACTGCTCGGGAAACGTTGGAGCATCGAATGAAATGCATCCCCTTAACACAAAATGAACGTGAGCCGCAAGATGACGATACGCATCACTTGTAAAGGTGGGATGAATCGTGCTGCAACATGTATTCGCAACGATGAACGACTTGTTGGATGATATTATTCGGCAGTATCCTCATGCACAAGGCAAAGAAAAAAAGGAATTGGACCATCAAATGTCATTGCTTCGCTCCATGAGCGATCTCATTGTGGAGGAATGGCTGCAGTTTGAAGAAAAGCTTGCGCAGCTGCGTCCTCGCGGCAAGGATGCTTCTGGCGGTAAGATGAAGAAGGAACAAGAGATCTCGGCACCCGATTACGGCGATCCTTTTCAACGGGGCCAAGGATATTATTTGTTGATGATGTATAAGGAAGCAGTCAAGCATTTGGAGCAAGCGGCGCTTCATCAGCCGGACAATATTGAAGTGCGGGCTTATCTGGCCATGGCGTATTTGAACATGGGGCGAAGCCAGGAAGCCGGACATCATTTCGAATTCATCATTCCTTTAACGGAAAGCAAGTGCTTGAAGGCCATCGCGTATAATGCCCTCGGTTGTATTCAAGCGGAACAGCGCAACTTGTCTCTGGCGCAAGAGTATTTTGCGAAAGCCCACCAGATGGATCCTTCTTTGCCAGAACCGGTCTTTAATTTGAAGGTGTGTCTGTCGAATTGCGGTCATTTGCAGTACGGTGCCGGAAATATGAACCACATGCAATAAGATTATTTAGAGGGGAACATTCGTGCGAAGTACGCACAGATGTTTCCCTCTAGTCATTTCCAAATGACCGAACATCTGTTATGCTAATAACAGTAATTGCGAGAGGAATTATATTAAGATGAGATTTGCTGTATTGGACTTTGAAACGACAGGCAATCAGCCTAACGATGAAATTATACAAATCGGACTCGTCATTCTCGGTCACGATTTACAGATGGAACGCGAGTATCATACGCTCGTTCGGCCGACCATCACAATTCCTGAATTCATTACGCAATTAACCGGAATTGGCAATGAGGATGTTCAGGATGCGCCAGACTTGGATGAAGCGATGACAGGGCTTGTTCCATTGTTAAGTGACGTCGTGCTCGTCGGACATAATGTTGCGTTCGATTATCAATTTCTGCGCCAAGCTCTAGAGCAGACCGGTTATTTACCGTTTACCGGACGTATTCTGGACACCATTGAGCTGCTGCGGATACTGTTCCCTTCACTGCCGTCTTATCAGTTGGGATCGGTTGCGCATGAATTCGGAATCATCCATGACCGACCGCATCAAGCCGACAGCGACGCGAGAGCGACAGCCGATGTATTTATCCGCTGCCTGCAAGCGATCGATGACTTGCCGCTTCTGACTCTGCAACGTATTGTGGATGTATTTGGCGATCAAGAAGAACGCGATTTAAAGTGGATGCTGGTGGAGAAGCTAAATGAACGTGAGCGGGACGTGTCCGATTGGGACGAGAAGGAAGGTAACTTTCCATTCCGTCAGCTAACGTTGAAGCAAGGGGATTGGACGGATACCCTTCCTCCGCGTGAAGGTTCAGAGAGCAGTCCGCTCAACAATGTGACGTTCCGTGGCTTTATGGATGAAGTGAGGAACAATTTGGCGAGTCTGTTGCCGAATTACGAGCCGCGTGAAGCTCAGGAACAAATGTTTAACGAAGTGATGGAATGCCAAGAGCAGGACCTTCATCTCTTGATTGAAGCTGGAACAGGCACTGGGAAATCACTTGGATATTTGCTCCCTTCCTTATATTACAGCGTATCTCAAGAGAAGAAAGTGATTGTTAGCACGCACACTATCAATTTGCAAGAACAGTTGAGACAGCGTGATTTACCGCTTCTGGAGAAGATTGTTCCGTTTCCTTTCAAAGCTTCGGTGTTAAAAGGACGCAGTCACTATTTGTGTTTGAGAAAATTTGAACATAAAATAAATCATAGAGAGTTCGTTCATGCGCGTGACGACAGCATAACCGCTGCTCAGTTTCTCGTCTGGCTAAGCCAGACGGAGCATGGCGATGATGAGGAGCTGCATTTGGTCCACAAAGGTCCAGATTTCTGGGATACGGTGTCAAGTGATAGCGACTCTTGTCTGAACCGGGCTTGCCCGTGGTTCCGGCGCTGCTTCTATCATCGGGCGAAGAATGAAGCGAATTTGTCGGACATTATTATAACGAACCATTCTCTGCTGTTTACCGATGTCATTGCCGAACATCGTCTGTTGCCCACCTATGAACACTTGGTCATAGATGAGGCTCATCATTTTGAAGAGACGGCAGGCAAACATCTAGGCATCCATTTGCAATATTTTTCACTCATTCATCCGTTAACGCGGCTATTCAAAGACAGCAAGAATGGAGCATTGATCTTGCTTCAGATGCGGCTCCGCCTATCCGGTCACGAGAAAGCGCTTATCTGGGCAGAAGGAATTGACAAGCTGCTCACGCAAATCGTCGACGTGAAGGAACAATGGGACCGTTTGAATGAAGTCTTGTTCCAATTGCTTCCTCCGGCTGAGAACGGACAAGCCGAAGCCGCCGGGCAGACGGTGTTCCGGTTGCCGTCGGGCGAACGTCCAGAAGCTTGGGCTGGCATCACCGAGCTGGAAAGCGACATCCATGTTCGGCTTAGCGATATTGTACGGTCAGGAGAGAAGCTGGCCAACGAATGGAAGGATTACGATGACGAAGAAATTCAGGGCGTTGTCGTGGACGTGACGGGATTGTTCAAAGAATTGGGCCTGGTTCGGGATGAATTCCGCAACTTTATGCAGGGGAAAGACCCGGAAACGGTCTACTGGATGGAAGGGAATTCCCAGTTCAAGCATAAATCGATGCATATGTACGCAGTCCCGGTCGATGTGAGTGATGCACTGAAACGGTATTTTTTTGAACCGAAGAAAAGTGTAATTCTGACATCGGCTACGCTGTCGGTCGATAAATCATTCCAGTTCGTGGCAGAACAAATCGGGCTGAAGGATGCGGAGCGGGACGGACGGCTGCACACGGTCATATTACCGTCACCGTTTAATTACCGGGAACAGGCATTAGTCGTTATCCCGCGTGATTTCCCGAGCGTAAAGGGCGCATCAGATGCAAAGTTCAACCAGATGTTGACGCAATCGATAGCGGATGTCGCGCAAGTAACGAGAGGACGAATGCTTGTGCTCTTCACCTCATATCGCATGCTGCGGGACGTATATGCGCCTTTGAAGGAAGCGCTGAGCGTTCACGGGATTCACGTGCTTGGACAAGGCATTGACAGCGGTAACCGCAGCAAGCTGACCCGCAGGTTCAGGGAGCAATCCGCTTCCGTCTTGCTGGGGACGAGCAGCTTCTGGGAAGGGGTGGACATTCCTGGAGATGCACTCACGTGCTTGGCGATTGTTCGACTTCCGTTCCAGCCGCCGAACCACCCGTTGGTCGAGGCAAAATCAGAGCGGCTGAAACGGCAAAATCAGAATCCATTCCGGAAGTATTCCGTGCCGCAAGCCGTTATCCGCTTTAAGCAGGGATTCGGCCGATTGGTGCGGACCTCGCAGGATAAGGGAATCGTCATCATCTATGATACGCGCGTGATCGAAACAAGCTATGGCAAGCACTTTTTATATTCCTTGCCGGGACCAAAGATGGAGCACATGGCTGCAGAGCAGTTGGTTCCGCGCATTGAAACGTGGTTGGACGATAATCAAAAGACGTTGAAGAGCGATGAGGGGACTTGATTTAAGATATGAAAACATTAAAAATATCTGAAGCTGTTGTTCGACGTCTGCCGGTCTATTTGCGTCATTTGATAGAACTGAAGCAGCGTGAAGTATTGACAGTTTCTTCTCAGGATTTGGGCCAGAAGCTGGATTTAAATCCAGCGCAAATCCGCAAGGACTTGGCTTATTTTGGAGATTTTGGACGCAAAGGCATTGGTTATGACGTATCTTATTTAATACAGCAAATCCGTCATATATTGAAGCTGGACCAAATTATTAACGTTGGCTTGGTCGGTGCCGGTAAACTGGGGCATGCGTTGTGCAATTACACGGTCTACTTGAAAGACAACATGAAAATCGTAGCTGTGTTCGACGCCATGGAGTCCAAGATTGGCACGGATATTAATAATCTGAAAGTTCAACCTATGAGCGAAATGATCACAACGGTTCGAAATCAGCACATCCGTATCGGAATTATTACGGTTCCGGCCGCGGAAGCGCAATATGTAGCGGAGCAATTCGTCGAGGCCGGTGTAGAAGCCATTTTGAACTTTGCACCTGTTATTTTGAAGGTTCCGTCTCATGTGCGCGTGCATACTGCCGATTTCACAACGGATTTGTTTAGCCTGGCTTATTATTTAACGGATCAGGGAAAGGAAGTTCCAGTCCAATGACAAAGCGAATCATTATTGAAAATGGCGCCTTTGCGGTACTTAATGCTCAATCCGGGCAAACCTCAACCAAGGGAACGATGGTTATTGAAAATGATCGAATTGTCCACTTGGGAGATTCACTTCCTGCGCAGTTCGATACGAGTGATGCAGAGAGAATAAACGGCAAAGGTCTATTCTTCCTGCCTGGTTTAATCAATACGCATGGTCATGCTGCGATGTCGCTCCTGCGCGGGTATGGTGACGACATGGTGCTGCAATCGTGGCTGCAGGAGAAAATGTGGCCAATGGAAGCGAAATTTACGGCACAGGATGTGTACTGGGGAACCGCATTATCCGTCGTTGAGATGCTTAAGGGCGGAACCACAACGTTCGTCGACATGTATGATCATATGGATGAAGTCGCTAAAGTCTGCGAGCAGTCCGGTATTCGGGGCTGTCTGACGCGCGGCGCAATCGGGTTGTGTCCTGAAGACGTTCAGGATGCGAAGCTTGAAGAAGCGGTTCAATTCGCAAAAGACTGGAACGGCAAGGCGAATGGACGGATTACAACCGTGCTGGCGCCGCATGCGCCATATACGTGTCCGCCGGCATTCATTGAGAAGTTCGTGCAAGCGGCACATGATATGGATTTACCTCTTCATACACATATGTCGGAGACGAAGGCGGAAGTGGAACAGAACGTGAAGGATTATGGGCTTCGTCCGGTTGCTCATTTAGAGAAATTGGGCTTCTTTTCGCGACCGTCGTTCATTGCACACGGGGTACATTTGACAGATGAAGAAATTGCGATTCTGGCTCACTACCATGTAGCCGTGTCTCATAATCCAGGCAGCAACCTCAAGTTGGCGAGCGGTGTAGCTCGGGTTCCTGAATTGTTGCGCGCAGGAGTTGTCGTCTCTCTCGGAACGGATGGTCCGGCCAGCAACAATAACTTAGACATGTTCGAAGAAATGCGGCTTGCTGCGCTTATACACAAAGGAGTATCGGGAGATCCAACCGCGATTCCGGCTGCAGAAGCGCTGCGCATGGGTACCGTATACGGGGCGAAGACGATTTCGCTTCCTGATGTAGGATTGCTTGAGGTCGGTATGAAGGCAGATATGGTTGCGGTAGATATCGATCAAGCTCACTTCATTCCGCATACGGATCTCGTATCTCACATGATTTACTCCGCTTCGGCTAAAGATGTGAAGCATGTATGGATTGATGGAGAACAGGTCGTGAAGAATGGCGAATGCCTGACGTTAGATGAAGAACGTATCCGTCATGAGACGCAGCAATGCTTCGAGCAGCTGCTGCAGCGATAAGCGGGGGGATTTATTCATGGTAAGAAGCCGCACACGTCGGCGTTCCAAATGGAAATGGTATATCCCGCTGGCGGTTCTTATTCTGATTCTTCTCATTGCTGCTGTATATATGTATGTGCAATATATAAATGCTGATGAGCGAGTGAAAGAAGCTGATATCATTCGCCGAGCGAATGATAGTGTAAAGCTCGCAGAAATATCCGGTGTCGAGAAGAGCGTATGGGACGACATTGTCTATGTTGTTGAAGGTAAAGATGAACAAGACCAAGAACGACTGGTGTGGGTGTTTCCGAAGAAAGTCGTATCTATGTACGCCTTTGAAGGAATAAAAAAAGATGCGATGAAAGCAAAAATAAAAGAGCAATATAACAAGGTTCACATCGTACGGCTTATTCCCGGATATAAAGACGGGCAATATGTATGGCAGGCGATGCTGGAACGAGCGGACGAACAGGGCGCCAACCGCTATTATTATCAATTTTATCTGTTCGCCGACGGTTCACCGATCGGAGAAATCTACGGGCTGCCTAATAAATAACGATGGACCACCTTACACCGTATTCTTGCAAGTGACGCGATTGAAGCGTTGCAGCGAGAGTGCGGTGTTTTTTTGTTGCCAAGGAGATTGGCAGCTATGGTACACTTTACATTCAACTTCAGTGTATATACTGTGATATACTCTAACATGTACTGAATGATATATTTCATGTATTCAACAAGCGCCGTTTTCATGTAGATAGATTAGAGGGTGAGGAGGTATTTCAGCATGACGAAAAAAGTTCGTATCGCTCCTACCGTCCTGATTATGATTGTGACGGGCGCCGTACTGTTCGGTGGATGGGCGTTGTATCAGACTAATTTTGTGAAGCAGCCAGTGGAACAGATCGTGCAAAAGCATGCTGAGATTACACAATATCATGTTGACTGGCAGACCGACGCGATGAAGGTTCAAATTCAGACGAAGCCGGGTGTCGATGTCCGTGAATTGGTTCAGCAGCTGAATGGCGATTTGGAAAAGCAAGCAAAAGGGAAAAAGGTAGTTATTGAATATATGAATGACCATAGCACGCCGAAAATCGATAAATGGTGGTCCCAGGCTTTGTTTGATGTCGCTGAAGCGATGGTACATCAAAAATATAGTCAAATTCCATTACGTCTGCAGCAACTGCAGCAGCCGGGGATAGAAGTTCAGACGGAAATGGACAACCAGTATGTATATATTACGGTGAAGGATGGACAAGGCAGCAAGACGTTGCTGCTGCCGTTAGAAGGTACACGGATGGGGGTGTGGCCGTATGAGAAATCGACAATCGATGCGATGGCCTGAGTGGGTCATCGGCGTATCCATTCCACTCCTGTTGTTCATTATTTTTCTTGGAGTGAATGTGTGGCCGATCGTACTGGCGGCCGCCGCAATAGGTGTATTGGCGTTCGCAGCGCAGCGTCGTGGTGCGGGTATGGCAGCAACCTCTGGCCGCAAAGATTCACGAAGTCTTAAGGTCACTGCAATGAGCTTCGATAACATCGGGGGTCAAGAACGTGCCAAACATGAGCTGGTAGAAGCTTTGGACTTCCTAGTTCGCCCTGACGCGATCAGTAAATTCGGAATACGTCCTCTAAAGGGCATTCTTCTAACCGGTCCTCCGGGGACAGGGAAGACGTTGATGGCCAAGGCGTCGGCCCATTACGCAGACGCGTTGTTCATTGGAGTATCCGGCAGTGAGTTCGTAGAGATGTTCGTTGGGGTCGGTGCTGGCCGGGTGCGAGAGCTGTTTAAGGACGCGAGACAGCGTGCCGTGAAGGAGAAAAAAGAGAACGCAGTTATTTTTATCGATGAGATTGACGTTATCGGCGGTAAACGTGAAGGCGGGCAACAGCGGGAATACGATCAGACATTGAACCAATTGTTGACGGAAATGGACGGTTTATATGCGGATCAGACGCCAAGAATTCTCGTGATGGCAGCGACAAACCGTAAAGAGATGCTCGACAGCGCATTGCTGCGTCCGGGTCGGTTCGACCGTCATATTCAAGTGGATATGCCGGACAAGAAAGGCCGTCGTCATATTTTGGATTTGCATGCGGATAACAAGCCGCTGGCCGATGATGTCAATCTGGACCGGATTGCGGAAGAGACGTTCGGATTTTCCGGTGCACAGCTTGAAAGTGTACTGAATGAAGGCGCGATTTATGCGATGCGTGAACAGGCTGACTTGATTTCGACAGCACATTTATCGCAGGCGATTGATAAGGTGCTGATGGGAGAGAAGAGCGACCGCGAGACGAATCAGGAAGAACGGCGCCGGGTCGCAATTCATGAATTGGGTCATGCAATTATGGCGGAGCTAGTCCGTCCGGGAAGCGTATCTCAAGTTTCATTAAGTCCGAGAGGTCAAGCGCTTGGCTACGTCCGACACCAGCCACAGGAAGAACGTTATTTGTATACGAAGCCGTTCTTGGAAGAACAGATTATGATCGCGTTGGGTGGAGCTGCTGCTGAAGAAATGTTCTATGGGAACCGCAGTACAGGCTCCCAGGGAGACTTCGATCAAGCGCTTAATATTGTCGAGACGATGATTAATTCAGGCTTGACCAGCTTGGGAATTGTACGCCTGAAGCATCTGTCTCCCGATGTCTTGACAAAAGAGACACAGGCGATTATGTTAGATTTGACGGATCGCACGCATGAGCTGTTGAAAGAGCACCAGGAAGCATTCGAGCGCTGTCTGAAGCATTTGATTGAAGAAGAGTACGTAAGCGGTGAGAAATTCCGGTGTCTATTATGTGACAAGAAACAATTACCAGCGTGAAAATGCGCTGGTTATTTCTTTTTATTTTCAACAATCATGTTAAGATAATATTAGGTACCTATGCACTGATAACGCGAGCTATATCTCGGGTACACTATGCAGAGCATAGCAACATGAAAGGTGGAAGAGACCATGTTTTTCAAAAAAATCGGCGTCATTGGCGGCGGTACAATGGGCCAAGGCATTGCAGAAATGCTTGCTGTGAAAGGCCTGGACGTGCTGCTAGTGGAGCAAACGCCGGAAAAGCTGGACCATGCATACGAAATGATTGAAACGAGCTTGGACAAACAGCTGGAGAAATGGGCTATCACTCAAGCGGAAAAAAAATTAATTCTTTCGCGCATACATAAGGTGACGCATCTGGCTGAACTTAGTGCATGCGATATGGTTATAGAAACCATCTCCGAAGATATCGAAGCGAAGAAAAGCGTATTTGCGGAGCTGGATCGCGTCTGCCCTAGCAATATCATTCTGGCAAGCAACACATCGACATTGTCTTTGACCGAATTGGCGAGCTCTACGAAATATCCGGAGCGAGTTATCGGTATGCATTTCATTCATCCAGTTTCGAAAGTGGATCTTGTCGAAATTATCCGCGGGTTAAAAACATCAGATGCTACATTTGATGAGACGAAGCGGTTTGTTGAAGAAGTTGTGCAGAAGAAAGGCGTTATGGTGTATGAATCGCCGGGCTTCGTCACGACACGGATTATTTGTAACTTAATTAACGAAGCGTTACATGTGCTGCAAGAAGGAGTCGCATCTGCAGAAGATATCGACAATGCGATGCGAATCGGATACAATTTCCAATATGGTCCATTAGAGATGGCTGACCGCTTTGGTCTCGATTCCGTACTGGCAGCGATGGAGCGCATGTTCCGTGAATTCGGCGACATTAAATATCGTCCGTCCGTATTGTTGAAAAAAATGGTCCGCGCCGGTCACCTCGGCGTGAAGACGGGCGTCGGATTTTTCAACTATGACAAGGATGGGGATAGATTATGAAAGTACTAGTCATTAATGCGGGAAGCTCCTCGCTTAAATATCAGTTGTATGACATGACGGATGAGTCGGTATTAGCAGCAGGTCGGGTGGAAAGAATTGGAATGGATTCTTCCATTCTCGTACATGAGCCTCACCATACGGATGAGATTACCGAAGTCAGCGAAATTTTGGACCATACAATCGCGATTCGCAAAGTATTGGACAAGTTGACGGATCCGGAAGTCGGTGTCGTGAAATCTACAAGCGAAATTGAAGCCGTTGGCCATCGGGTCGTTCACGGCGGTGAATCATTCAATAACTCAGTGCTTGTAGACTCGAATGTAAAAGCGGAAATTCGCCGTTTGTTCGAGTTGGCGCCGCTTCACAATCCGGCTCACATGATGGGGATCAAAGCGGTCGAAGCGAACATGGGTAACGTACCGCAAGCGGTCGTATTCGATACGGCTTTCCATCAGACGATGCCTGCGAAAGCTTACATGTATGCCATTCCGAAGGTGCTCTACAAGAAGCACAAAATCCGTCGTTACGGTTTCCATGGCACATCTCACGATTATGTAAGCAAACGTACGGCAGAAACGCTCGGACGCCCGATCGAAGATTTGAAAATCATCACTTGTCATATCGGTAACGGTGCAAGCTTGACGGCCGTGCAAGGTGGACAATCCGTTGACACTTCGATGGGGATGACACCACTCGAAGGCTTGATGATGGGAACACGCAGCGGTGATTTGGATCCTGCTGTTGTGCCATTCGCGATGATGAAGGAAGATTTGACTGTGAACGAAGTGAACTCCATGCTGAACAAGCACAGCGGCTTGTTGGCGATTTCTGGCATATCCAGCGATATGCGCGAAATTACGGACGGTATGGAAGCAGGCGAACCAAATGCAACATTGGCTTTTGAAATGTACACTTATCGTGTTCGGAAGTATATCGGTGCTTATGCGGCTGCGATGGACGGAGTAGATGCAATCGTGTTCACAGCCGGTGTAGGGGAGAACTCTATCGTGATTCGCCAACATGTGTGCGAGCAGTTGACATTCCTTGGCGTTGAAATCGATCGGGAACTGAACAAGATTCGCTCTAAAGAACCGCGCCGCATCTCTACGCCGAATTCGAAAGTGGAAGTGCTTGTCATTCCGACGAATGAAGAGCTAGTGATTGCACGCGATACGTATCGCCTCGTGAAAGAAGCAAAAAACGTATAAGGGAGAGAGCGAACCGATGGCGACAACTTGTGTCATTCGCGAAGTGAGCCGCCATGTAGGCGAAGAAGTCCGCATGGGCTGCTGGCTCCACAACAAACGTTCCAGCGGCAAGATTCAATTTTTGCAGCTGCGTGACGGCACCGGCTTCATTCAAGGTGTTGTAGTAAAGAGCGAAGTGCCTGAAGAAGTATGGGAAGCTGCAAAGAGCTTAACTCAGGAAAGTTCATTATATGTAACTGGGGTTGTGCGTGAGGAACCACGTTCGAAATCCGGTTATGAAATGACAGTGACGAACGTAGATATCATCCAATTAACTGAAGATTATCCGATTACGCCGAAAGAGCATGGCGTCGATTTCTTGATGGATCACCGTCATTTGTGGCTGCGTGCGCCGAAGCAACATGCCATTTTGACGATCCGCGGAGAAATTATCCGTGCGGTTCAGCAGTTCTTCGATGAGCGCGGCTTCACGTTAGTAGATCCGCCAATTTTGACGCCTTCTTCCTGCGAAGGAACAACCGAGTTGTTCCATACGAAATATTTTGAAGAAGACGCCTTTTTGACGCAGAGCGGACAGCTGTATATGGAAGCAGCAGCGATGGCTCTCGGCAAAGTGTATTCCTTCGGACCGACATTCCGTGCCGAGAAATCCAAAACTCGTCGTCATTTAATTGAGTTCTGGATGATAGAGCCAGAAATGGCGTTCGTAGATCATGACGAGAACCTGCGGGTGCAGGAACAGTTCGTATCCCATATCGTGCAATCCGTCTTGAAGAACTGTCGTGCGGAGCTGGAAACATTGGGACGCGATACTTCCAAGCTTGAACAAGTGGTTGCGCCATTCCCGCGCATTACCTATGATGAAGCGATCAAGTTTTTGCAAGAGCAAGGCTTTGATATTCCATGGGGAGAAGACTTTGGTGCGCCGCATGAGACGGCAATTGCGGAGAAATATGAGACACCGGTCTTCATTACACACTATCCGACGAACATTAAGGCTTTCTATATGAAGCCAGATCCGAATCGTGCGGATGTCGTGCTTTGTGCTGATATGATTGCGCCGGAAGGCTATGGTGAAATCATCGGAGGTTCGCAGCGGATCGATGATCCTGAGCTTCTGGAAGAACGATTCCGCGACCATGAGCTCTCTTCAGAAGCGTATCAATGGTACTTGGATTTACGCAAATACGGCTCTGTTCCACATTCCGGCTTCGGGCTCGGACTTGAACGTACCGTAGCGTGGATTTGCGGTCTGGATCATGTGCGTGAGACGATTCCATTCCCGCGCATGCTGTATCGTTTATATCCATAATGCATGTGAAGCAAGCTAGCTATCCCGTATCGCATACAGCGGTACGGGATTATTATTAGCGGCACATAAAAAGTTTGAAAACGTTACCAAATGTGACTTACTAAAAATTTCGTTTTGTGCGACAATAGGATAAGTATAAAGCGGAGAGGGGATTAACGTATGAGTGGGGACGCTTTTCGAACCTTCGCCAAAGGAATGGCGCTCGGATTGCAATCCGGCAGTGTAAGCGTGCCATATCATTTGCTGCGCTATTGTCGGCAGTTAAAGTTGAGTGATACAGATGTGATGCTGTTCATTCATCTCATCGGCTTCAAGCAGCAGGAAATGAAAGACTTTCCTACTATTGATGAGCTTCAGGAGCGAATGGGATCTTCCCCGGATGCGGTCATTAAATCGCTGCAGAAACTAATGAAAGATGGCTTCTTAAATATTGATGAGGAAATAGATCCAGAGACGGACGTGCAATACGAACGGTATAATTTAACCGGCCTATGGGAGAAGCTTGCAGTCGTCATGGCGGAAGAGTTTCGCGCCGAACGCCAGAAGCTGCGTACTGTAACTTCATTCTCCGAAGCCGAACCGCCTAATCTGTTCAATATTTTTGAAAAAGAATTTGGCCGTCCGTTGTCACCAATGGAATGCGAGACGATAGCTGGATGGATTGATCAGGATCGTTATCCGGAAGAATTGATACTGTTGGCATTGAAGGAAGCGGTCTTTGCGGGGAAAGTACATTTCCGCTACATCGACCGTATTTTACTGGAATGGAATCGCAACCGCGTCCACTCCATTGAAGATGCTAAGGCGTATACGCAGAAGTTCCGCTCCGGCGGAAGATAATGAACCGCACTGCATGTGAGATGCAGCGCGGTTTTTTATACAACTGAACGGATGTGCTGCTGCTCAACCTTGTGCTGAACCGATTTTGCAATGGAGCTTCAACACCACCTCGCAGACATATTCGGGATGAATGGACGCGGAGCATGTATGCTGTATCTGGCACGGTTATGCTGATGTTGATAACGCGTTAGGCGTACCGTAATAATATCTCTAATCGCCATGCTTTGTTCAACTCTCCCCCACAATCAGAAAACGTGTACACGTAACCTGTACACGTTCAGAAAAAAGCGGACACGTAACCTGTCACACTTGACGCCACACAAGCGAGCATACAACTGAATTTTGGTGGGCCGTCATGAGGTTTTTGGAGGCGTATTTTGGAGGAGAAGACTAAGAAACGATTCTGAACAACCGATTGATGCTGTCACTAATGCAGCACTTAACGAGCATAAGAGGAAGTATGAAGTATGAAGTATGAAGTATGCATAAGCTCTGCCTTATCAAACTGCGGGATGAACTCTTTGCTGGATCTGTTTCTGAACGGACGGGAGAATGAACATAAGGACTTGGAAAGCATACACAACGACAGGTTAGACATTGGATACGGACATAGTAGACAACGGTTGGCATGACATCAAAAAACCCGTCCAAATGGACGGGCATATTATGCCGAAATAAAAATAGAATGAGCGCTAACGCAGCGCCTGCATACGGTATACGTATTCGAACAGGAACTCGAACGCTTCCAGATGGCGTTTTGCCTCAAACGTATTAGCGCCCCACGCATAAATTCCGTGCTTGCGCAGCAGAATTCCCGGTATACGGGGGTCAAGCTTCTCCGTGATGCACGGTACGATGCGAGGGATGTCTGCATAGTTAGGCACGATCGGAATTGCAATGCGGGCGTCTTCCTCCCATATATTGAATGCTTTAATGAGCTCGACACCTTCCACAGGAACAGCTTCCTGATCCCAGAATAGCTCCGATATGACGTTATTCCATACCGTGTGCACGTGGAAAATGGCGCCACAGCCCGTCATTCGATAAATTTCACAATGAATGAGTGTCTCTGCGCTCGGTCTGAGCTGTGTGCACTCTGTGGGCTTCCCATGCTCATTGACAAACAAAAAGTCCTCGGGGGTATGAATCGATTTATCTTTACCGCTTGCCGTAATAGCAAATTGAAAGCGGCCCTCTTCGATGTCACTGGCACGTACGGACAAATTGCCGCTTGTTCCCGGGAACCAGTCACGTGCAGCAAATTGTTCCTTGATGGAACGAAGCTCGGCAAGGGCGCGCTGCTTCTCTTCTAATGTGAGATTCCCGATAGATATCATTTTGCTGCCTCCATTCACTGAATTATAAATTCGTTCGCTGACACTTTCAATCTTCTTTGTGCTATTCGTTATGTTTCATATGTTCGATAATGTCATAAAACGTATCGAACGGAGCATATGAAATATGTAATTGCTCACATTTCTCGATCAGGTGCGAGCGGGCATAGACGAATTCGACCTGCTTGGCAGCGGCGAAGTCGGTGACGCTATCGCCGATGACTATCCGCTCGTATTGTTCGGGAGGGAACTTTCTCACGATCGTCGGCTTGCACATGCCGCAATCATTATTGCAAGGCTCCTGGCAGTCATGCGGCCATGTGATGCGGACCGTTTCACCGCTGAAGTCGCTGCCATTGCAATAAATACGATTAGATGGAATGCCGAACGGCTCCAGCAGCGGATAGACAAAGAAATCGATGCCACCGCTTGTTACGTACAGATCGATGCTCTCTTCATGGCAAAATTGTACGAACTTCTCGAACCCTGGCCGAATAATCGCTTGGGAAACAGCAAAACGAATCACTTCGTCACGCATGGATGAAGGGAGTAAGGCAAACAATTCCCCGACACCTTGACGTATAGTCTTCCGCTCCGCAATGACGTCCTGAGCGATTGGTTCCCAACCTGCTGGATTAAAATGACGTATAATTGCGATGATATTATCATTTACAGTAATCGTGCCGTCAAAGTCACAGAAGACGACACGCTTCTTGGACGCGGTCATTGCTTTACCCCCCATGCTTGAATTGCGGCTCTGAGTTCTTCATGATCCGCGGCATAGCTGTCCAGTGATGAACCCTGCATGACGGCTTCGATGGCTTGAACAAAAGCGCGGCCGCCGGCCGCAGTCCCGAGCGGATGTCCATGCACGCCACCGCCTGCATTGACGACGACATCGGTGCCGAAATCGCGGATAATGAGCGGAACGATGCCCGGATGAATGCCAGCGGATGGCACAGGGAAACTCGATGCCACGCCGATTTCTGCAGTCGTAAGTGCCTCGCGGATCGCTTGCGTCTCTTCCTTCGGCATCGTAACCGAGCCATAGGGAGAAGGGAAGAGCACAAGATCAGCACCGGCGAGCCGCATGAATTTGCCGAGCACGAGCGCAGCGGAAATTCCGTGATGCGGTGAAGAGCAGTAAGCGCCGGCCAAGGCGGGATGAGCCGCGATCGGAACCGTAATGTCGCGATCTTGGCTTAATGCATGGAGCACGTCATACCCATAGCTCAACACGTTGAAGAGCAGGGCATTGGCTCCAGCTTCAATGGCCCGGAGCGCCTGATCGCGCAGGCTGAATGTCGGTCCGGTCAGGTTGACGGCGTAGAGCAGCTTCTTGCCGGTGTGCTGCTCCGCTTCTTGCGCTGCCTCCATGCAGACTTGAATCCTTTTATCGATTGGTGTCAGCGGATTCTCGAACAAAATCTCGTCGTCCTTGATGAGATTGACGCCACCAAGCGCTTGCTGATAGAACTGTTCCCGCAGCGTATTCAAGTCGTGTCCGATGACGGATTTGAAGATGCTCATCAAGAGCGGGCGGTCGTGGACATCGACGAGCTTGCGGACGCCCTCCATTCCGAACTTCGGCCCGGGAAAGGCCTGCTTGAAATCGTCGGACCATGTCACATCGATGAGTTTAATCCGTCCGTCCATGGACAGCTTGCCGAAGATCGTAACGAGCAAGGCCGGAATATCATGGCTGAAGTTGATGTCTGGATAGGCGATGGATATATCCGCACAGCGCTCTCCGGGAATGTCCGAAGGATGATCTTGCACGGACACGACCCGCCCCAGATGCTTCTTCATGTCAGCTTTCTTCGCCTCGGGAAGATCGGTCCAGCTTCCGACGGTCAAGCCGACAGCGATACCTTCGGCTTTTTTGTGGAAATCGGCACGGTCGTCGTACAGACGGTACGTGGCAACACAGTGATCATTCATTCCATGTTCCTCCCAATTTGTTCTCCCATCTCCTGCGCTCTTGCTTCCGCCCGATGAATGGCGGTCTTCATCGCGTTCGCAAATTGATATCGTTCCAACACCTCCAATGCCGCTTGTGTCGTGCCGCCGGGAGAGGTAACTTTACGGCGAAGCGTGGCAGGCTCTTCTCCAGTCCGTCTGACCATTTCTGCAGCGCCGAGTACGGTTTGAACGGTTAAATCGTGAGATTGCTCCTGTGATAGACCGCCTTCCATTCCCGCCTGTATCATAGCTTCCATTAAGTAATAGACGTAAGCGGGGCCGCTGCCGGACAAGCCGGTGACGATGTTCAAATACGGTTCTTCCACCTCAGTTACAATACCCATTGCATTCAGCATCGTCATGGCAGCAAATTTTTGCTCGGCAGTCACTTCTTGCGAGCAGCAGAGCGCGGTAGCTCCGAGGCCAATGTTGCTGGACGTGTTCGGCATCGTGCGCACTAGCGGCGCTGATCCGATAATGTGCTGCATCGTCGCGATGCTCAAGCCGGCAACGACGGACACGAGGAGCGTGTCCGCGCGCAGCAGCGGCTTAAGATCGAACAGGGCGGCAGCCGCATCTTTTGGCTTTATGGCGAGTACGATAATATCTGCAGCAGCAAGCCGTTTCTGCTTGGCTTCTGCCGTTAGCTCGATCGTAACTCCATATCGGTCCTGCAACTCGTGCAAACGTTCTGCATTGCTGCGATTGATGACCGCGATGCGGTCTGGTGCGGTCAATTGTTGTTCTGTCATGCCGCGCACGATGGCTTCCGCCATGGAGCCGGCTCCGAAGATACAGAAGTGAAGCGAGCGGAAGGTGTCATTCACTTGTGTCTGTTTTAGGTCCATGCTGTTCATCTCTCTTCCTTCTTTTGCTTCATGCTTTATCTTCTAGAGGTGGTTCAAAAAGCCCCTCTTAATCGCGAAGTAGACGCATCTAATATTCCATTCTTACTCTCTAATTTGACCTTTGCCATAAATTCGATATTTCTCAGAGGTAAGGGCAGGCAATCCCATCGGGCCCCGAGCATGCAGCTTCTGGGTGCTGATGCCGATTTCCGCTCCAAAGCCGAATTCGAATCCGTCCGTGAACCGCGTTGATGCATTGTGATACACAGCCGCTGCATCCACCTCTTGCAAGAAGCGAGTGGCATGTTCTTTATTATCGGTTACGATGCATTCGGAGTGCATCGTGCCGTAGCGTGCAATATGCTGGAGCGCCTCATCCAATGAATCGACGATGCGCACGTTCAGAACATAATCGTTATATTCAGTCGCGTAATCTTGTTCCGCTGCAGCTTTGGCCCACGGAGCATAAGGCAGTGTGCGTTCGCAGCCGCGCAATTCAACGTTGTGAACCTGAAAACCTTCGAGCAGCCCAGTTAAATGACGTTCTGCGAACTGCTGATGCACAAGCAGTGTCTCCATCGCGTTGCATACCGAAGGACGTTGTACCTTCGCATTCAAAGCGATCGCTTCTGCCATTTCCGGATCGGCATCTTCATCAATGTACGTGTGGCAGATACCGGCACCCGTCTCGATGACCGGTACGGTCGCATTTTGCACGACATTTTGAATGAGTGATGCCCCGCCGCGAGGAATGATAACATCAAGCAGTCCGTTCAGCTTCAGCATCTCATCTACAGAGGAGCGATTCGGATCCTCTATGAGCTGCAGCGCATCTGCAGGGAGAGTTGTATTGGCAAGCGCATCATGCAGCACTTCAACAATTCGTTTGTTCGATTCAAGCGCGGAAGAACCTCCGCGCAACACGACCGCATTTCCGGTCTTTAAGCACAGACCCGCCGCATCCACGGTGACGTTCGGACGAGCTTCGTAGATGATGCCGATTACGCCTAGCGGGACGCGAGTCTTCTCAATGTGCAAGCCGTTCGGGCGGTCAAACGTCTCCAGCACATCGCCGACCGGATCCGGGAGACTAACGATTTGTCTCAGTCCTTCGGCCATATCCTGAATTCGCTGCTCGTTCAATGCAAGCCGATCCAGCAGGGAAGGGGGAATGCCCTGTTCCTGTCCGCGTGCTAAGTCGCGTGCATTGGCCTCGATAATGGAAGCATCCTGTTCGACCAACGCATCAGCCATGCGAAGCAGCGCTTCGTTCTTCGCGTCACTGGTCAGCCGATTCACCATGGCAGCCGCTGCTTTGGCCAGAACTGCTTTTTGACGTACTTCACTCATCCCGTATTCCTCCTTTATGATCGTAAAGTTACCCATTCATCTCGGTGTATGACCTCGATGCGAGGCACCTCAATTCGTTTCAATACTTCTTCGCTTGACCAGCCTGCAGCAGTCCGCAGCTGCGATGCATCATAATTGACGATCCCTCTTCCTATAAGCTTGTCGTCTGGGCCGATTACTTCAACTACGTCACCCTGATGGAACTCTCCCTCGACTTCGCGGACACCCACAGGAAGCAAGCTAGATCCGTTATCGAGCAAGGCATGTTGCGCGCCGGAATCGACGAAGATGCGTCCATCCGGAGTGGAATGGAATCCAAGCCATTGCTTCTTCATCGGGAGCGCATGCAGATGCGTATCGAAATACGTCCCTTTGCCGTGTCCTTGCACGGCTTGAAGCAGGTCGCCCGCTTCGCTGACCTTGCCGACGAATGCGGGCACTCCGCCACGCATCGCGATGCGGGCCGCATCCAGCTTCGAACGCATGCCGCCGGTTCCGACGGATGATCCTGCCCCGCCCGCAAAAGCGTATATTTCATCATTGATCTGTTCAACGTGCTCAAATCGCGTCGCGTTCGGATCGCGCCGCGGGTCAGCAGTATACAAGCCGTCGGTATCCGTCACGATGACGAGACGGTCCGCATGCACCAGATTGGCCACGAGTGCGGACAAGCTGTCGTTATCACCGAACTTCAATTCTTCGACCGCAACGGTATCGTTTTCGTTAATAATCGGAACCACCCGTTGCTTCAACAGCTCTTCCATCGTCATGTGAGCATTATGTCCGCGTTTCCGGCTCGCGAAGTCGGTACGAGTCAATAAGATTTGCGCAACGGGGATACCAAACTGCTGAAATTGCTCCTGATAAGCTTGCATCAACAGTGCCTGCCCGACGGCCGCTGCCGCTTGCCCTTCGTGCAGAAGCTTCGGCCTGCTGGGGTAGCCGATATGCCGAAATCCTGCCGCAACCGCACCAGATGTGACAAGTACGACTTGCGCCCCTCGCTCGATAAGAGAGAAAAGCTCCCGGACATAGAATGAAATGTGCTCTCGTTTCAAACCGCCTTGATCCGAGGTAAGTGAACTGCTTCCAATTTTGACTACAATGCGCTGATTTTGTACCATAACCATCACTTTCCGCCTGAATATTTACATTGGCCTATATTTTGGAGCGCCATGGCAGGAGGATTATTTTCCGTTCTACCGCCCGAACGCGCTGCTGTGGAAGAGGGAGTGTAACAAAAAAGACTCTCGTCCTATAAAGGACGAAAGTCGTTCTTCCGCGGTACCACCTTCATTGAGATCAACTGCCGAAGCTTTGTCCGCATCGCATCATGTATAGAAGCAGACGCCGAGACAAATTATTCAGCAAGCTAATCATCCCACTTGAATGCCCGTAACGGAGGCGTCCGTTCAGCTTTGCGACAATGCGCTTATACTGACCGCTCAAGGATAGGTTCTGTAACGGCTACACGGCGGTGCTCACAGCCTACGGCAATCCGCTCTCTGGGCGCGACTAACATTACATACTGGTCCTGTCATCACGTTAATATATTCTTACTCCTAGTATCGCCGCAAAGCGATAAATGTTATGAATAGAATACCATGTGATTCCAAGTGATGTAAAGACGCTCTATTCCCGGTTTACGGATAATTAGACAGTAGTATTCAGACAGAACAGTATTATTAAGTTTCGATTAAGCTTACAGAATCGTTCAAAATAGAGCAAGCTGTCCGATACGTTCGACCGCTTCACGCAGACGAGTCTCAGGAGCTAGCAGCCCGACACGGACATAACCTTCTCCATGCTCACCGAAGCCAATGCCTGGCGCGACGACTACATTAGCTTTCTCCAGCAGCAGATCCGCAAACGTCGTGGAAGTATATGGATTCGGCACGGGTAGCCAAGCGAAAAATGAACCTGCAGGCGGAGTCACCTGCCAGCCAATCTGGTGCAGCGCCTCGAACAATGTATTGCGTCTCCGTTCATATATAGAGCACAGTTCGCGCACCGAATCTTGCGGCCCGGTTAGAGCGGCTGCCGCTGCAGCTTGTACCGCGCCGAACAAGCTGACGTACATATGATCCTGCATGAGATTGATTAGGCGTATAATTTCACGGTTGCCGACGGCAAAGGCCACTCTCCAGCCCGCCATATTATAGGTCTTCGACATCGTATAGAACTCGATTCCAACTTCTTTGGCTCCCGGTGTCTCCAGAAAGCTAATCGGCCGGTGACCGTCGAAGCCAATCGCACCATATGCGAAATCACTCGCGACGACGATGCCGTGACGTTGGGCAAAGCGCACCGTTTCTTCATAAAAAGAAGAGCTCGCAATGGCGGATGTTGGATTGTTAGGGTAGTTCAGAAACATCAGCTTCGCACGACGTAACTGTTCCTCGCCGATCGATTCGTAATCGGGCAGGAAGTTATGTTGCTCCAGAAGCGGCATCATGACCATTTCCGCCCCAGCGAGTGCGACACCGGACCAATAATCAGGATAACCTGGATCAGGCACGAGACACACGTCACCAGGGTTCAATAAGATTTGACTTATCTCTACCAGACCGGTCTTGCCTCCGAACAAAACGGCTACTTCCGTATCAGGGTCTAAATCGACATCGTAGTCGGCTTTATAGCGTGAGGCAACCGCTTCTTTGAGAAAGTGGAATCCACTGAACGGAGGATAACGGTGGTATACTGGGTTAGCGGCCGCTTGTTGGAGAGCTTCAACGATATGCGGGGCAGTCGGCAAATCCGGATTGCCTTGTCCGAGGTTAATCACATCGTGACCTTCGGCAATCCGGGCATTCGTACGCTGCACTAAATCGGCGAAAAATTGCTTCGGCAATTGCTTCATCCGTTCGGCGGGGATGATGGGGTGCGAACGGTGTACTGCTTCATTCATAGTCATCTACTCCAGAACTCATTATCGTATAAGAGGTAGTTATTTAAAATATTAACGATAACGTAGCATGTTTTACCTGAAGTGTACACTTTTTTTATTGCTTAGGCATCTATTTGCAGGTCAGAATGCGCATTTCAACCGTTTGATTCTTTCACGTTGCCCGAAGACTGCGGAGTAAGCAACTGCTGCATGAACGGCTTTACATCTGCGGTGAATTGAAGTAAAAACGGCTTCCGCTCTGTGGAGAAAATCAAGAGCAGCGGTTCTTTATCTGGGCAATAGATTAAAAATACGTCCTTGACCTCTAAAATGACTTTCGGCAGCTTTACTTGAGCCGGGTCTTTCAAAGGGACACGGATAATATAACCGCATTTGTGCCCGATTGTGATTTGCGGAGCTAATCCTTTCACGGAACCAAGCCATTTTTTAGCTTCCGTCTGATACGTTTCGCTGTTCGGCAGTGTCTTAATGATCCGCTCTTGCTGCATATCAAACAATTGAAGTGGAGGAACGGCGTTACCCTTTTCACTGGTCGGATCCCAAGCTGAAGCAACGGATGCGATACCGGGGACTGTCATACAGAATATCAAGAGGCTGAGAACAAATAACCGCAACGTGTCTCGTGTATTGCGCATAAGATACACTCCTTTCTAAGCTGAAGCCGTCATTTCGATTGCTACCTTACTTTGCCCAGCTTGACTCCATTCCATGAAAAGGTATGATGGAAGAAAGTGTTAAGCAAAATATAAGGTAAATTTATGAATGGAGTATCGATTCATACAAAATGCATCACAGAGGAGAGAGAAGAGATGAAGCCTGAACAATGGAAAATATGTGCCATTCAAATGGATATCGCGATAGGTGAACCAGACCGCAACCAGATGCAAGTCTTGAACAAAATACGGGCCGTCATGGAGCAAGAGGATAAGCCAGACGTAATCGTTCTTCCGGAAATGTGGAAAACAGGATACGCATTGGAACGGATTCATGAATTGGCAGACGAGCAAGGGGAACAAACGATACAGATGTTGTCTGCCCTAGCCGCACAATATCAAGTCAATATCGTCGGAGGTTCGGTAGCTGTGCGCGAACAGGACCGGATATACAATCGAGTATACGTTCTGAATCGGCAAGGTCAAATCGTGAAGACGTATGACAAAACCCATCTGTTCCGCTTGATGGATGAGCATCATTACTTGACTGCGGGAGAAGCGCTTGGGCAATTTACGCTTGATGGGGTAAGCTGCGGCGTTATTATTTGCTACGATCTCCGCTTTCCAGAGCTGACGCGCACGCTTGCTCTACAAGGCGTCGAGGTATTATTCGTCCCGGCACAATGGCCTCATCCACGACTGCATCACTGGCAGACGTTGCTGACAGCGCGCTCTATTGAGAACCAGATGTATATGGTGGCATGCAATCGGGTGGGAAGCAGCATGGGAGCGGACGGCAAAGAGACTTCCTTCTTCGGCAGCTCGGTCATACTGGACCCTTGGGGAGAAATATTAGCCGGGGCCGGCGAGGAAGAAGCATTCGTGCAAGCGCACATCCAACTCTCCTTAGTAGAAGAGGTTCGAGGACGCATACCGGTGTTTGAAGATCGCAGAGAAACGCTATATGACGCTGTCGGACCTAATACGGCTGTGCTGCCGAGCTAATGATGAGGTCTAGATCAGATCGTCACAGGAGGCATGGGAAGCGGCGGCAGAAATGGGGTGTGCTTGCTGTCTTGGTTCTGCTCATGCTGGGAGCTGCATGGATCAGAGACTGGCGGGGAACGGAATCGCCGCATAAGGGCAGCGATAATGAGGCGGCGTCCTCTGGCTCTAACGGAACCGCATCGTCAGACTACGAGAACAAGCCGTCTGAGATAGAGATACAGGTGAATGAACGGCTAGCCCGGATGTCACTGAATGAACGCATCAGCCAACTGTTCATCGTCGATTTGGATGCGCTAGAAGGAGAAAAACCGGGTGAATCCGCTATAGCTGGGCTAAAGGAGCTCCAGCCCGGAGGGGTAGTCTTATTCCGCAGGGACCTGCCAGATGTGCGGCAGACGATAACGCAGAACCGTGAGCTGCAGCATACGGCGCGCATCCCGCTGTGGATAGGCGTTGATGAAGAAGGCGGCTCAGTTACTCGCCTGTCTTTTGCCAATGATGGCAATGGAAATATGGCGATTGCCGCATCCGGCGACACCGCCTTGGCGGCTGAGACGGCCAATCAGATTAGCAGGACGTTGGAGAAGCTGGAATTCAATCTCAATTTCGCTCCGGTCGCGGATGTGAATAACAACGCGAACAATCCGGTCATCGGACTCCGCTCCTTCGGCTCTGATTCGACAGCAGTGGCAGCGTATGTACAGTCGTTTATTTCCGGTATGCATCAGAGCGGAATGCCTGCGGTCGTCAAGCATTTCCCAGGCCACGGGGATACGGCAACCGACTCACATGTCGGCTTGCCTAAGCTTTCTTTTGCAGAAGAGCGTTTCGAGCAAGTGGAATGGGTTCCGTTTCGCGTTGCCATTGAAGCTGGAGCCGATATGGTTATGAGCGCGCACATTCAAGCGCCGCAGCTAGAGCCGTCCGCCGTCCGCTCGAAGAAAGACGGAAGTCAGATTACGCTGCCCGCAACTTTATCCCCGCGCATTTTGACTGGCATTTTGCGTGACAAGATGAATTTTCAAGGGGCTATCGTTACGGATGCGCTCAATATGAAGGCGATCTCCGATCATTTCGGCAGTGCTGAGGCGGCGGTGCTGGCACTGCAGGCGGGAGCGGACGTGCTGCTCATGCCGCCGCAGCCGAGTGCAGCTGTCGAAGGAATACGCAAAGCTATGGACGAAGGGAAAATATCAGCGGAGCGGATTGATGAGAGTGTGCGCCGGATTTTGCGCATCAAGCTGAAGTATGGTGTCATAGGTCAGCAGCGGAAGCAATCGATTGAAACAGAGGAAGCAATTAAGCTAGCGGAACAATTTCTCTCGTCCGATCATTCCCATCAGCTTGCCGATCGCATTGCTTCACAGGCGCTCACTCCATGGGGGACGAAGCTGGATACGTACCGCAATCAAGCTTTCATCCAACGACATATGAAAGTGATTACCGTGATCGGGCATGACGAACGCAGCCTTGGACAAGTCCGTCGTGCGATTGAAGATACGGCAACATCACTATATAAAGGGACGGGGAAGCTGGCTTGCCACAGTCTGCTCCTGTCGGATGACAAGCTGGCGCCAGCAGTGCAATCGAGTGATGCCGTTGTATTTGTTACGCGAGATATTTATTTGCAACCGAAAGCAACAAGTAAGTTGAAAGCGGCACTCAAGCTAGCTCTAGACAACAAGAAGCCTGCTGCTGTCATCGCGGCGGGTACGCCATATGATATCGTGACACTGTCCAATGCGCCTCTCGGATTCGCGATATATGGTGCTACAGACAGTAACGTAAGGGCAGGCGCGAGTGCTTTGTTTCACGACAGGCTGCCACAGGGCAAGCTGCCGGTGGAACTGCCTGAAAAGGGGAGTGAATAGGGTGCACTCCCTATTCACTCACGCGTGCGCGACTGCCGAAGCGTGCCGCCACGGTGTCTTTCAATGTCTGCATAAATGCTTCCGCGGCATTTGACATATACCGTCCTTCCCGATAGGCAATGACAAGTGTCCGTGCGGGGCGGCCTGCAAGCGGAACATAGACAGGCACGAACTCGCTTCGCGGCGCCGTGGCGATAAATGAGGGCACCAAGGCAACACCCATGCCTGCTGCCACCAGTGACTGTACTGTTTCGATATTGCTGCTCTCGAAGACGACGTTAGGAGTAAAGCCCGCTTTTTTGCACAGATCGAGTGTAATTTGCCGGAAGCCTTGTCCACGTTTCAATAGAATGAATGGCTCTTCCCGCAGAACCTCCATCGCGACTTCCTGCAGCTTCCGCCTCGCATGCGTGGCCTGGTGGGCTAAGGGATGCTGATTCGGTACAGCAAGCACGATCTCTTCCTCAACGATAGGTTCATAAGTTAATGATGCATCCGTAAGTGGAAGGGACAAGAGGCACAGGTCGTTCTTTCCTTGGGCCGTCATCCGTTCCAGATTCGAAGTGGAGGTATCTTCGACGAGCATCAGATTGATTTCCGGGTAGCGCAAATGAAATTGCGGCAGAACGTGCGGGAGAATATGTGAACCGGTAATCGGCATCGTGCCAATGACGACCTTTCCTTTTTTAGTCTGGCTGATGTCGGACATTTCACTTTTCAACTGTTCCATGGCATCCATTATTTTTTGCGCACGATCAACAAACACTTCTCCGGCATGCGTCAGCTCCACAGAGTTCGTCGTACGTTGGAACAACAGCACGCCGATTTCCTTCTCTAGCTTGGACAACTGCTGGCTCAAAGAAGGCTGGGCGATATGCAGCTTCTCTGCTGCTCGGGAGAAATTTCGCTCTTGGGCGATTTGGACGGCATATTGGAGCTGGCGGAATTCCATCGGATTGTATGAGCCTCCTTAATAAGGTTATAGGTTCAACCTATTATCATTATAGTTATTATATCTTGGAACAATGAAGAAGGAAATGCTATATTGTTTGCAAAGAGATAGAGGAAACAACCGATGAGGTGAGGCAAATGTCTACAAAGAAAACGATGTACGAGAAGATTTGGGATCAGCATGTCATCGTACAAGAAGAAGGCAAACCGAGCATTTTGTATATTGATTTGCACTTGGTGCACGAAGTAACATCACCGCAAGCGTTTGAAGGTTTGCGCATGAGCGGCCGCAAAGTTCGCCGCCCAGATTTGACTTATGCAACAATGGACCATAATGTTCCGACGAAAGACCGGTTCAACATTTCGGATCCGATCTCAAAGCAGCAGATCGATACGTTGTCGCAGAACTGTGCGGAATTTGGAGTTACTTTGTTCGACCTGAACAGTATCGACCAAGGGGTTGTTCACGTCATGGGACCGGAGCTTGGATTGACACATCCGGGCAAGACGATCGTATGCGGCGACAGCCATACATCTACGCATGGCGCGTTCGGCGCGCTTGCATTTGGGATCGGTACGAGTGAAGTGGAGCATGTGCTTGCGACCCAATGCCTGCAGCAAGCGAAGTCTAAGACTATGGAAGTGCGCTTCGTAGGCAAGCGCAAACCAGGCGTAACCGCGAAAGATATGATTTTGGCTTTTATCGCCAAGTACGGTACTGACTTTGCAACAGGTTATGTAATTGAATATACCGGTGAAGCGATTCGCGAGCTGTCGATGGAAGAGCGCATGACGGTATGCAACATGTCAATTGAAGCCGGCGCTCGTGCAGGGCTGATCGCTCCTGACGAGACGACGTTCAACTACTTGCGCGGACGTCAATATGTGCCGCAAGACGCGGCGTACGATGCTGCGGTCGAGCAATGGAACCAGTTGGCTACAGATGAAGGCGCGTCTTACGACTGTGTTGTTGACATCGATATGGATAGCTTGATTCCGCAAGTCACTTGGGGAACGAGCCCAGGTATGGGAACGAATATTACGGCGTCGGTGCCGAACCCGGCTGACTTTGCGACGGAAAATGAACGAAAAGCTGCAGAGAAAGCTTTAGAATATATGGATTTGACACCAGGCACACGCATAACGGATATTGCAGTCGACTATGTCTTTATCGGTTCCTGCACGAACGGACGGATTGAAGATTTGCGCGCTGCGGCTGAGGTGGCCAAAGGGTATAAGGTGAGTGACAGAGTAACGGCGATTGTCGTTCCTGGCTCTGGCCGAGTCAAGCTGCAAGCCGAAGCGGAAGGGCTGGACAAAATATTTACGGATGCAGGCTTTGAATGGCGCGATGCGGGCTGCAGCATGTGCTTGGCAATGAATCCTGACGTGCTTCAGCCAGGCCAACGCTGCGCTTCAACGTCGAACCGCAACTTCGAAGGTCGCCAAGGCCGCGGCGGACGCACGCATCTCGTATCGCCGGCAATGGCAGTCGCCGCTGCCGTAAAAGGTCATTTCGTTGATGTGCGCAATTGGGAATTCAAAGCGGAAGTGCTGAACTAGGAGGAGGACGGAATCATGCAATCATTTACGACATTAACGGGTCTCGTCGCACCTGTCGATCGGGTGAACGTAGACACGGATGCGATTATTCCAAAGCAATTTTTGAAACGAATTGAACGCAGCGGCTTCGGACAGTTTCTGTTCTACGAATGGCGCTTCGACCAGCAAGGCAATGTTATACCGTCATTTGATTTGAATAAGCCGCGTTATCAAGGAGCAAGCGTGCTTATCTCGCGCGCCAACTTCGGCTGCGGCTCCTCACGCGAACATGCCCCGTGGGCAATATTGGATTACGGCTTCCGCTGTGTCATCGCGCCATCCTTTGCGGATATTTTCTACAACAACTGCTTCAAAAACAGTGTGTTGCCAGTGAAGCTTTCTGAAGAGCAGGTGGAAGAATTGTTCCAGCGTACGGCTCAGTATGAAGGTTATCAGCTTCATGTCGACTTGGAGAACAAGTCGATAACGGATGATTACGGATTGTCGTACTCTTTCGATCTGGATGAGCACCGCCGTCAATTCCTTCTGCAAGGATTGGATGATATTGGCCTAACGATGAAGCATGGCGACGCGATTGCTTCGTATGAAGCAAAGCATGCTGACCGTCTCGCTTACCCTGTATAATTCATGCCCTCATAAACAGAGCAACCTTCGGCTTGCCGCTTCGGCGGAACCGGAGGTTGTTTTTGCATAAAAAAGGAGACGTGCCGATATTCATGAGCTAGATGAGTTGTATGAAAAGAAGATCGCATTTCCAGCTAATAACGATACGCTGCCAGGTACTTCTCTCCACTCTCCCTCTCGTTCAGTAGGGGCATCCTCCGTAGGGAGAGGATAACTTTGGTGTATATGTCTCTAGTAATCTTGCTACTCAGACGATGGAGGATCATTACCGTTCGATAACATCGCCTAGTGCCTGAGACATACGGGAATCGTTGTTGCTGACCGAAGGGGAGAGTGATCGGAAACGCCGAACGGAGAGAGTACTGCCTCTCCAGTATCTTGAGGTATTATGTAGGGCCATCTCCTAGGTCCATTGTAATTAATCTAATATCTAGACGTTCCACATGGCACCTTCCCTGTCATAAATTACTCCATACGATTTGCATCGTGCTCTCTCCACGCAAATCGTGTGTCCTTAAGTCTGTGCCGGATGCATGAATTCATTATTTCGTTAAAAAAATGAAACCGATGGTGACTTTTGGGCTGACTCCGACGTTATACTTCTCAGATACCGGTATTGAGTAATTATAGTGAAGGATGACGGTTGTGATACACATGCATAACGTGAGCAAGAACTACGGGAAAAACAAACAAGCCCTGAAGTCGGTCCATTTGGAGATCGGACATGGCATGTTCGGTCTCTTGGGTCCGAACGGAGCGGGGAAGTCCACTTTACTCAGAATGCTGGCAACTCTGCTCAAGCCAACGAGCGGCACGATTACGATCAACGGGTGTGATTTGGCGCGGGAAGCGGACACCATACGGCGCATGATAGGCTATTTGCCGCAATCCTTTCAAGCTCACCCGCAAATGACGGGGCGGCAATTCCTTGATTATGTCGCGATCATGAAAGGAATCGGCAGCGGCAAAGAACGGAAACGCCACGTTGATGAACTGCTCGAGCAGGTGAACTTGGCAGACAAGGCATCTCTAGCGGTCAAAACGTATTCCGGCGGCATGAGGCAGCGCATCGGCATCGCGCAGGCGCTGATCGGCTGTCCGCAGGTGCTCATCGTTGACGAGCCTACCGCAGGACTGGACCCAGAGGAACGCGTCCGGTTCCGCAATTTGCTGAACCGATTCAGCCGAGAGCGCACGGTCATTCTGTCCACGCATATTGTGGGAGACATCGAGACTAGTTGCACGCAGCTTGCCGTCATGTCCCGCGGAGAAGTGCGGTATGCGGGACACCCGCAAGGCCTTGTGAAGATAGGGGAGGGGCAAGTGTGGGAAGTTGAATTGAGCGACAACGAATTTACGGAGTTCGAGCCGAGTCAGATCGTTGGCGCTAGGCGGACGGCGACCGGGGTGCGGTGCCGGATCGTCAGCTCGAGTCCTCCCGTTCCACACGCCGCTTCTGCTGTGCCCACCTTAGAGGACGGTTACTTGGCTCTGATTGGCGGTGAGCGCAGTGAATAACGGATTCAGGTGGTTAACGCAATGGAGGATGGAGAGCCGCTGGTTGTGGCGGAGCCCGATATGGATGGCATTGCCTTTGCTGTTCGGCGCATGGCTTGCAGGGGATTTGATGAAGGCTGCACCGCCGCAGTCACAGGATCTGCACCTTTATATGCACGGTTTTCACAAGGTGAAGCACTCGTTAAGCCTAGCGATTCCAATTGTGCTCGGCATCCTGTTCGTCCGCCGCGATATCGGGAAGGTGTCATATGAATGGATGGCCGCGCTGCCTGGGTCTTCAATGGTCATCTGGTCGGCCAAGTGGGTCGCCGGCTTCGTCTATATGAGCTTATTCACCGTCGTCATGGCGGTAGTATACGTCTACTTTGCCGTTTCGCACGGAATCGAGACTGGCATCTATATGACACACGTGTGGACATTTATATCCCATTATGAAATGTCCTACCTCATCACGCTCGTGCTGGGCATGGCGCTGGCAGCCTGCATCCGCCATCGCGTCGTCTATTTGATCGGACTGTGCGGATGGGTGTTCGGCACGTATTTCATCGACTTGGTATTGCTGGACATTTTGACGCTCCCATTTATGCGGATGTTGCACTTGAATCAATTTAATCTGTCGAGCAGCTGGCAGCTGGAGGCGTGGGGCGAAGTATGGCGGCGTCAGGAATGGCTTGCATTTATCATCTTTGCCTTTGTCTTCGTCATTTGTCTGTTCGTGTCCGCCGTTGCCGTACATATGCGGAATCAGCCGGGCATGCAACCGCTCTGGTGGAGATGGGCGTGCTGGATCTGCATCGGCTTGGCGGTGCTTGCCGCACTGCCATACGGGATGCTGTGGAACGAACGATACGAGTCACTTGATACGTATAAGCAGGAGACGGAACGTTACGTTGAAGAGAACGCAGACGAAGAGCTGGAACGTTCTAGTGAAATGGTGTTTAAGGCGGAAAGGACTGAAATCAAAGTGCAAGCCGACGGCGATGACAGTGCTGTCATTACGACGTTGCTGACAGGCTCTCTGAACAAGAATGCAGATGGAACCGTTCCGTTCACGCTCGATATTCCGTTCCGTCTCCAAGAAGTAACGGTAGACGGCGCCCCGGCGGAGTATGATCGACAGGGTACGGCTGTTATGGTGAAGACCGGAAAGAAAGTGAACGATCGCGTATCGATTGCGTTCCGATACGACATATCCGGCGTTCAAAGGTTGTATTCCCATGGAGGAGAGGCAATTACGCATGCTTTGCAAGATGGCACGGTATTATTGAATGGAAATTTGGCATGGTATCCCATTCCGGGGAATCATTTGATGTATGGTTATGCGAATCGGGAAATTCGCGTGAATCGGACCCGAATTGCGATGCAGCCGCAGGAATTCGATGTCATTGTGAAAGGGATCGAGCGGCCGGTTTATGCCACGCTAGCTGGAGAACAGGCAGACGACGGAAGCTGGCACTTTTCCAGCAAGCAAGCCAAAAGCGTACATCTGTATGCAGGCTATTTCATTGAAATACCAATCGGCAGGGACGGCGCACGCATCGTCACGACACCGAGCAATCGCGGGGAAGCCGAACGCATGGCCGAACAGGTAAATGAGGCGATGTCTTATTTCGAAGAATGGCTTCCTGTTCACCCGCGCGTCAATCAAATTCTGTACATGCCTATGCGCTATTTGGAACAACCGGTATATGGTACAGAGGTGTCTGGCAATACGATGCTTATTTCAGAACTGGAGCACCATAATCTGGACAATTATCAGTTTGTGCGCATCATAAACAGTCTGCTGTTCGGTGACGATGCGCTCAACATATCGTTAGCGTACGATGAGAAGCCCACCTTCGTAATGGAACTCCGCTCGTTATTCACAGTCATGTACACCCGTGACAAGCTTGGATTGGATGAGCAGGAGTCGCAGCGATTGCCGTATTTATCATTTTCGAAGTCCTTCCGTGGAGAAGAGGACAATGTGAATGTAAAACGTCTTGTCAAGCTCGAAGGACAATTCCATGCCGCATTGGACAATGGTGGCGCGAATAGATTTAAAAAGCTGTTGGCAGAATGGTACGAGCGTTTTGACGGACTGCATATCGATTACTACAGCAGCGCCGATTATACGCCGGAGAAGTACCCGATGATAACGACTGACATGCTGGAACAAGCATGGGAGCGGGTGAGCCACGATGAATAACCGTGCGCTGTGGGTTCTGGATGTGAAGGGAAGCGTGTCTTGGATACTGCTTCCGCTAGGGGCCGTGGCGCTCGTTCTTGCGTCGCTCCTGATGTGTAAACCGGCGAATCCGCCTGCAGCCCATTACATGCATGAATGGGCTGCGATTCCATTCACCGTAATGATGATAGCGATCTTGACGCAGCGGGAGTGGTCCGCCGGCATGATGGAGCTGGTGAGCACATGGCCAATCTCGCACGTTAGTCTCGTCACGCGCAAGTTATCGCTTTCCGTGCTGGCCGTGCTGCTGTATGAAGCGATCTGGTATGCCGTATATCAGTTTCGTTTCGGCACGGTGGCCGTGAACGTGCATGTGTACGGCGGCACGGAAGCCGTATTCCGCCCGGCTTCTTGGTGGGAACTGGTGGCTATGGTGGCGCCGGCCGTCGTTTTCTTTGCTGCGCTAACGCTCGCGGTCATGGTATGGACGCGCCGCTGGTACGTTGGAATTTCGGCTGCATTCGGATGGTGGATGCTCGAATCGATGACGAAGGGGGCGCTGACTGGAAGCGCGAGTGCGATGACGTTTCATTTGCCGGATGCGACAGTATTCACGGTCAATCGGATCGGGTTCGCGGTGGCGGCAATCGTCCTGGCTGTAGTGAGCATTATCGGTTTGGAACAGAGGGAACGGTGGGCTGTCAGCCATGACACCGATTAGACAAAAATAAAAATGAGCGGCATGTCGCCAACGGACAGGAGGGGGAGGATGATATCCGATGAACAGTTGGTCAAGGCGATGGCAGATGGCGATGAAGCGGCATTTGAGACGCTTGTCCGGCGCTACCACGCACCGATTCAGGCCTATGCGGAACGAATGCTGCATGACCGGCGTAAAGCGGAGGATACCGTGCAGGAAACGTTTCTGCGGCTAATCCGCCAGATGGAGAAAGGAACCGTTCCAGAACAGGTCCGGCCTTGGCTATACCGTGTAGCCGGCAATTTATGCAAAGATCAGTTCCGCAAGCAGGAAGTGCGCAAGGAGAGTCTTGTCGACGATTTCGTTGAAGAGGCGGTTCGGAACGATGCCGGCGTGTTGCAACTCGTTGAGCGTCAGGAGACGAGGCGCGAACTGCTGCGCGTCATGAACAAGCTGTCCGCTACGCAACGCCAAATCGTCACGCTCCGCTTCTATCACGATTTGAAGCTGCAAGAAATTAGCGACGCGCTCGATATGGGATTAAGCGCGGTGAAAGCAAGCCTGTATTCCGCTCTGCGGAAGCTGAAAACACTGCTGAACCAAGAGGGAGAGCCATCGCCAGACGAGAAGGAGGAAATAGCGCATGGAAAAAGATAAACGGGAGGCTCCTGAACAGGCAGACATGTTTTCCGGAAACGAAGAGGAATGGTTGGAGCTTGAGCGCGAAGTGCGTCTTGCCATGCCGCCTTACGTCGTATCCTCACCCTTGCCGGATGATACGGATCGGCTGCTGTCCAGCTTAAGGCCGTCGTTCCACAGCTTGGCCGAGAAGAAGCACGCTGCTGAACAGCACCGAGACGCATTTGCCTGGTTAGCATCTGAGCCGCGCAAGGATCCGCGCATGTCGGCGCTCGTCAAGCTGCAGTTGAATCTATATTCGCATTGGTACTGGATTGCCAGTTTTGCTTTGTTCGCCATGCTGATTAGTGCGGTCTCGATGAGTCAGATGGGCACAGAGCTGGTGAGAGGGGCATTTTCGTACGCGGTACCGTTGTTCATGCTGGCAGGATGGCTGTATGCGGTCCGCCCGCAGGATGAAGGGATGCGGTTGGTAGAAGCAGTCACCCCGTATCCACCGGCACTTATTTGGATGACAAGGACAGTTATCGTGCTTGCTTGCAATCTGCTGCTCGGTATCGCGGGCTCTGTCATTGTCTACGCCAGTCTGAATGAACTGCTGTTCTTCCCATTCCTACTCTCGTGGATGGCACCTACCGTATTCGTCTGTGGGCTGCTGACCTACGTTACATTCAGACAGGGGTGGCAAGCGGGGGTAGCGGCATCTGTCATCGGTTGGGCAGTATGGTACGGAGTAAGCGAAGCAATGCTCTACCTCTCTTCACAGCCCAGGTTCGATTATCAAGCTCTAGCGGATTGTCTGGTGTTGGCTGCGGGCGGCATGTTGTTGATAGCGGCGTGGCGGCGTTCCTTGACCTGTGCGTATGCCGCGGGTAAGGAGGTGCGCCCGGCATGATAGAGCTTAACCAAGTGTATAAAGCGCGGGGAGCGTTCCGGCTCTACGTGGAGAAATTACGATTCAACACGGGGCTGCACCTCATTACCGGGCCGAATGGAGCGGGCAAATCAACGCTGCTGCAAATCATTGCTTCTGCGGACGTGCCGGATAAGGGAACGGTTAGCTGCAACGGCATCCCGTACCAGGAGCGGCTAAGTTACGTGAGGGGGCGAATTGGCTTCGTTCCCGGGGAAGCCGTGCCGTATGAGGATATGACCGCACTAGCATTTCTCTCTTATATGGGCGGATTGAAAGGCGTGACGGACACGGCCTCCCACCTGAAGCTATTGGAATTATTCGGATTGAAGGGTGAGCGCGCAACCCGGGTGAACCGGCTCTCTCTCGGGTATCAACGCCGTCTCATGCTCGCCCAATCACTGCTCGGGGCTCCCGATATGCTGGTGCTCGACGAACCGCTCACACACGTGGATGGCCCGGAACAGCGGCGTATCATTGCCTTGCTGTCCCTGTATGCGCGTGCAAGGACCGTCATTGTGTCCTCCCACGAGCCCGAAATGTGGGAACCGAATCAGACCGTGGCGTTGAACAACGGCTCTCCCGTCAGCGCCTGAATACTCATCCACTGATGAGATCATATCCATTGGTGGCAGTCATGTTCATAAAAGCCCACGCCGTCTCGTAGTTCCTCATGCGAGGAATGTCGATGCCGAAGCGCGGGTTTTTGTCATTTGCGCGCAAAGAAAGTCAAAGTTTATTTAAAGAACCCTCTTGCGTGGCAGATAGATGTTGAATTACATTTAAGTAGAGGACGATATTTTTAACCAAATTATGTTGAAATTACGCAACTTTTGTCCTTTTTATACGTCTAATAATACGTCCGTTCTTAATAAACAGACATATAGAGCGGAACAACATGAAAGGATGTAGAGGTGAAGATGCAGAGAGGACAAAAATTAGGTGTAGGGTTGCTACTGATGATGTTATTGTGCGTACTGTTTCCCGACATGGGACAAGCTCAAGCTGCTCCTGAACCGAGCTTGTACCTGAACGGCAATTCCATTAAATTGCCGGAGAAAATCACGATGAGTAATAATTCGGTCATGATTCCGATTCGCGTCGTTTCCGAAGAGTTGGGGTATAAGGTTGGGTGGAACGGGAAGGCGAAGACGGTAACCATATATAACGATAGCAAACGTTTAAACCTGACCGTTAATCAGAAGACGGCTAAAGTGAACAATAAAGAAGTCCTATTGGACGTAACTCCAATCGTCAAAGCAGGCTCAACGCTCGTTCCGCTCCGCTTCGTCGGGCAGAACATGGGGTTGACGGTGGAGTGGGACAAGGACACGAAGTCGGTGTACTTGTTTACAGCAGATGAGTCATCTCCAGACGTCGTTCCGCCGACAGCGGGCACACCTAGCGGTGAAGATGCGAATGGCGGCAGAGACACTTCGTCCGATGGAACGAATCACAACGAGAATTCGGAAGATGCGCATATTACCGATTTTTCATTTATGAACAACCAGTTACATATTGCTTCAGATTACAACGTAAAACCGAAAATTATGACGATGACAGACCCTGATCGTGTCGTTATTGATTTACCGGGAACTATATTCTCGGACACATTTTATGAAAAATTCGGTTTCAGTGATGGCGGTCAAGGGGAAATGTTAATTACAGACTACCCAGATGTGCAGCGAATTCGCTTTGCGATGTTCAGTAACGATCCGAATACCGTTCGTTTTGTTATCGATGCGAATTATGCGCTTCAAGCAGAAGTTGCGACGAATGACCAGGGATTGACGACCATTTCGCTGATTCCAGGCACAGGCACTGGCAGCGGTGGAGAGCCTATGAAGCCGACAAAGCCGGACGGCAAATACGCGGTCGTTATCGATGCAGGGCATGGCGATCACGATTCAGGCGCCGTAAGCATTAAGAAACGGTATGAGAAAGATTTCAATTTGGCGCTTTCCTTGAAAGTGAGCGAGTTGCTTCGTCAAGACGATCGGTTCCACGTCGTATTGTCGCGCGAAGACGATACGTTTGTGGAGCTGAGCGATCGAGCTAAAATAGCCAACGAATTGGCAGCGGACTTATTTGTTTCTATCCATGCCAACAGCATTAAAGATAAACCTTCGGTAACCGGTACCGAGACCTATTACTGGCGCTCGGCAAGCAAAGCGTTCGCCGATACGATGCACGAGCATCTTGTCGAAGGCACGCAGTTCAAAGACCGAGGGGTGCGCAAGGCCGATCACCATGTCACTCGCGAGACCAAAATGCCGGCCATTCTGCTTGAAGTTGGATATTTGACGAATGAATATGACGAATCCCAACTTTTTGATGAGCAGTTCCAAGCGCGCGTCGCAGAGAACATCGTCAAAGGAATTCAAGACTATTTGGGCTTGCTCTAATTCCGCGGAGATGCAACTTTTTTCACTGCGCTGCGTTATGAACGGTGTAAAGGAGGTCATTAGTGATGACAACACGTAAATGGTGGGGAATTGCCGCTGTCGTATTGTCCATTGCGCTCGTTGCCGGGTGCGGCTCTAAGCCCACCACGAATGCGGGGCAGCCGGAACAGCCAACGACAGAACAACCGACGACGGAACAGCCGCCGACAGATGGGCAGAAAGATAATAAACAAGAACAATCCATACAAGTATATGTCTCTGACGAAGAATTGATGGGATTAAAGACGTATGAGAAGAAGATTCAGTTCGCAGATGACGAGGAGAAGTACAAAGCTGTCCTCGAAGCGCTGCAATCTTCCGATAACGACAGCGACATTCCATTGTGGAAGAAAATCGAATTCAAGTCAGTCAAGATGGATAACGAAACGCTTGTCATTGACGTTCATATTCCGGAAGACGGCCATTTGGGAGCGGGCGGAGAGCAGTTTGCGCTTGAGGCGCTAACAAAGACTCTGTTCCAATTCAATGAAGTAAAAGCGATTGACGTTCTAGTAGACGGTGAAGCGGTAGAGAGCCTCATGGGGCATGTTACGCTAGAGCATCCTATTAAGCGCTAATCGGCTAAACGTGTCTATTGAACAACGATTATGATGAATCACTTAAAAATACCTATATTTATTGGAGAACAGGGGCAGGAATTGCCCCTGTTCTTGTCGAAAAAGAACATCTTAACGTAATATCCGTGGAAGGGGATGCACAATGAAATTGAATCACGAAAACCGCATGCGTAAGACAAGAACTATCGGGAGCGCGCTGTTAGCCTTGTCTTTAACGATGACATCATTGCCTATCGCAATGGCTGCGGAATCAGGAACTCCAACAAATAATCAGGTTGCAACCGCGTCCGGTGTCAGCCCAATGTTCAGCGATGTCAAGCTTGGACACTGGGCAGAGAAGCATATACATAAGCTTACGGCATTAGGAATCCTGAAAGGAAACAACGGGAAGTTCCGTCCTGGTGACGATGTTACACAGCAAGAAGCGATTACGATGGCCATTCGCTTCATGGGACTTGAAGGAGATCTGAATACGACGGAAACGGTTGCGCTGCCGGAAGATTTCAAGGTAGGCAATTACTTCAAGCCTTACGTCGTGCTTGCGTTCCAGAAGGGTCTGCTGGATAAGAAGGAAGAGATGACGAATCCGGATCCGAAGAAGCCTTGGGGCGACGAGAAGGTAACGCGCGAATGGATCACGAAGATTTTGGTGCGCGCGGTCGGCAAAGAAGCAGAAGCGAAGGCACAAAATAAGCCAACCTCATTCGCTGACAACAACAAAATCAGTTCGTCTGCACTCGGCTATGTAAATACGGCGGTTGATTTGCAGATAACGACAGGCATGGCTGGCAACCGTTTTGAACCGCAAGGAAAAGTAACGCGTGATCAACTTGCGACGTTCTTCAGCCGCGGGGATAAGGTAGCGTCGATTCAGCATGCCACGGAAACATACGGGTATGCCATGAGCCTGAGCGATCAGGAGATTCGTCTTTATACCGAAGACGGGAAGTCACAGACGTACCGCCGCGACAGCAAGACGACGTACTACAAGGGTGATAGTGAAGAGTCTATCAAGGCAAGCGACATCGCTCTATACACGAAAATCCGTGTTGTTGGAGAAGGGGGCGTAGCTTCCTATGTGGAATTAATTGATGCGCAGCCTAAAGTAGAGACGACGAGCGCCACACTGAAATATGTAGTCGCCAGAGACAATAAAATGTACGTGAAGAGCGACGGGACAGAAGATTTGACGGAAGTCTTCTTCGATAATACGACCGTAATTAAAGATGCAAGCGGCAATGCGATCGAGCCTTCCAAAATGACGACAGACAGCGTGTTGGAAATGAAACGCGAAACGTTCACGACCGAACGCAAAATCATTGAAATTCAAGTGAAGTCCGGTCCTGTGAACAAATCAGGCAAAGGCGCGATTGTGTCGGTTGATGCCACGAGCAAGTCGATAACGATTCAACCGGAAAGCGGCGACACTGAGACGTTTACGGTAGCGGATGACGCCATTGTCAGATACAAGGATCAGATCTTTACGAACGGCATCAAGGATTTGAAAGAAAAAGCCGCGATTACATATGTGGTGAAAAACAGCATTGTTCAGTCGATTGAACTGACTGAATTGGCGGAAATGACGATTACCGGCACATTGTACGAAAAAGGCGCCGCAAAGACTAGCCTGACGGTGAAGAAAGACAACGGCAAGCTGGAAGCAAAAATGTTGGCGCGTGATGTCGAAATCGTCATGGAAGGTATGAAAAACCCGTCCTTCGATGAATTGATTGCCGGAGAGTATGGGGATCGCGTAGAGCTGACGATGAACAGCGAAGATCTCGTATCGCGCATTACGGCGGTCAATCGTAAAGTCGAAATGCTTATCGGCGTCACGATTCTCAACTATGACAAGACGAACAACCTGTTGACGGTTGTCGATGAGAAAAAAGACCCTTACGTATTGAGCCTGAACCATGGCACTCGTTTTGAAAACAATGGGAACCGTGTGTCGCTGGATGATATTGCGAGCGAATTAAGAAACGGCAAACGCAAAGCGAACATTCAATATACGGCTAAAAATGCGATTCTCGTCCAATTCGTTAACAAATTCGAGGGCACGTTTGTATTTGCAAGCACGACCGCCAAGACGGTAACGATGAAGCTTGCCAATGATCAGACAGTGACGCTTCCATTTAAGAACACGACGCTCAGTGTCGAGAAGTACGGCAAGAGCAATATGACGTTGACGGATCTGAACAATGGCGATAAGATTGTCGCTTACTTGACGGACGATCAGATTTCGATCTCCTCGTTGGCCGTTCGCCAAACGGAGCAGTTTGAAGTCGTGTCCCGCGACACTTCCGCCAACCGCATTCGGTTGCGCTCTTCAGGCACGACTATTGAAGAGTTCTATGTCGGCGGCGTACCGGTATATGACTTGAAGGACAATCGCATTAAGCTGGAAGACATTAAAGCAAATGATTTCGTAAATGCCGTATTGGACGGACGTTCCATCGTTGAAGTGCGTCAAGTTCAAGTTACTTACGGACGTGTGGATTCGATCGATACGAACACCGGCGTCTTGACGGTTCGCGACAATGCAGGCGATGTGTCTGTGCATCAGCTCGGCAAAAATGCGCAAATTCAAGTCGATCAGTCTACTTCGAACCTGAGCGCACTCAAAACGGGAGACCGGGTTGAAGTACGCAAAGATGCGAAAGATCTGCCGGTCGCGAAGCTGGTTAGCGGCACGAAGCGCAGCTATTCACGCTATGATACACAAAATAGTGAGTTGTATGTAAAACGTTCGCTTTCGGAAAATAATTACATTTTCAAAATAAATCCAAATGCGTACATTCACTCCAGTGGTGACAAAATCAACCTCTCTTCCCTGAAAGAGGGCACAGATATTATGCTTTATTTTGTTAACAATCAGGTTGTTGAAATTGAGAAATTGTCTTAAAATACAATTGGGTTGAACGAGCCGTCTCATCCTTAGGGTGAGACGGTTTTTAGATGAAAGGAGTGGGGAAGGGTGGCAACCAGCGCGCGCGCGCGCCGAATATTGGATACGATAGCGGAAATGTTTCCTGACGCGCATTGCGAGTTACATCATGCAAATCCGTTCGAATTAACGATTGCGGTTCTCTTATCTGCTCAATGCACGGATGAGACTGTGAACAAAGTGACGGCAACGTTATTTGAGAAATATAAAAAGCCGGAAGATTATATAGCTGTTCCACTGGAAGAATTGGAATCGGATATACGGCGCATCGGATTGTTTCGGAACAAAGCTAAAAATATTCAAAAGCTTTGTCAGATGCTGATTGACAAATACAATGGCGAAGTGCCGCAAGAGCATGAGTTGTTGACAGAGCTGCCGGGGGTCGGACGGAAGACGGCGAATGTCGTCGTATCCAATGCGTTTGGCGTACCTGCGATGGCGGTGGACACGCATGTTGAGCGGGTCTCGAAACGGCTGAAGCTGGCAGATGAGACTGACAGCGTGTTGGAAGTCGAGAAGAAGTTGATGCGTAAAGTGCCACGGGAAGAGTGGACAATTACGCATCATCGGTTAATCTTTTTTGGACGTTATCATTGCAAAGCGCAATCTCCGCGGTGCGAAATTTGCCCGCTGATCGATTGCTGTCGAGTGGGGAAAGAACGTATGAAAGCGACCAAACCGAGAAAGACTGGAAAATAAATGAATACGGATGGGAGTCGGTCGTGATGAAATGCATTTCGGTTTATACGAATGATTTTGAACAGTTCTCTGATATTTATGAAAAGGTGCTTCAAACTCCTCTTCAAGATGACGAGGAGCGGGAAATTGACGGCATAACGATATATGGAGCAGGTGAAGTGCCCGAGCAATATGTAGAACGGATGCGGCAGAAGCGGGATGTCGTAGTCATGCGCGTCAAGGATCAAGACATAACGATATTGCAGCACGGAGAACAGTTCGAAATCATTCTCCCCGAACAGCAAAATATGGTACACTAGAAACCGAGTCAAAGGCAAAAAGAGGAAGCCGATTGACTCGGTTTTTTCTATATATATGGTCACCGGGGGATGCAATGATGGTAAAAACGAATCACGAGCAATGGAGAACAGCAGCCGCAGCTGCAGTGGACAGCGCAGATTCGCTTACAGTCTGGTTGCAGGAAAACGCAAGCTCCATGGAGCAGACTGGCGATATGCTGCAGAGCGCCAAGATGCGTGAACTGCTTGCGAAATGGCAGGAACAAACGTTAATGATGACTTTTTGCGGGCACTTCTCCGCAGGGAAATCGACCGTAATCAATCGGTTGTGCGGCAGAGATTTACTGCCGTCGAGTCCTATACCGACTAGCGCAAATGTCGTGACCGTACGCTACGGTGACAGTCGCGCCGAGGTTATCCGCCGGAACGCAGCGGGTGGGGCTCAATCTGCCGAAACGGTTCCGCTTGAGCGGTTGGCTGAAGTATGCCGCGATGGCGAGACGGTAGAACGTGTCATCATATATGATGCCGTGGATTGGCTGAAGAACGGAATCGCCCTGCTGGATACGCCTGGAGTGGATTCCACGGACGAATCACACCGGGCGGCCACGGAATCTGCCATGCACTTGGCTGATGTCGTATTTTATGTGACGGATTACAATCACGTCCAATCTGAATATAACTTCGCCTTCGCCAAGGAAGTGGCGGATGCGGGCAAGCCACTCGTATGGATCGTCAATCAAATCGATAAGCATCGGGAGCAAGAGCTTACGTTCGCCGCGTATCAAGACGATGTAAACCGCGCTCTGGAAGCGTGGCAGCTGCATCCGGCTGCCGTCTTCTTTGTAACGTTAAAGGAGCCGAACCATCCGTACAATGAATGGAAGGCGCTCGAGCGTTATTTGCGGCAGAGCGTTCAAGACCGCGAGCGGCTTATCAGGTATGGCGTAGAGCAGGCTGCGCGTGAATTAATCGAAGCGCATGCGAAGCAATTGGCGGAGCCGCTTGAACAGGAGCGGCAATTATGGGTGGAGCAGGCGGGCGGCTCAGAAGCAGTTGCAGGCTTGCGTGAAGAGCATGCTCGTCTGACAGCACAGCTGGATGAAGCGGATCGGCAGGCAGAAGCAATAAAGTCGTCGTTTCAGACGGCTGTGCAGAAGCTGTTGCGCGACGCGAACCTTACGCCGGCAGTAACGCGCGATATGGCGCAGACATACTTGGAGACGCTGAAGCCTGGATTTAAGGTTGGGCTGTTTTTTACAGCCGCCAAGACCGCCGCCGAGCGGGAGCGTCGGCTGCAAGCCTTTGGAGCCTTGTGGAAGGAAGGCTTGCGCGCGAATGCGGAGGTGCACGTTATCCAGCTGTTAAGGGAACTGGCTCGTCAAGCGGGAGCGGAAGAGCTGTCAGCGCAAGCGGAGATGGAAGCTGCCCTGCCGCAGCTGGATGAAGCATGGCTGCAACAGGAGGTTCAGCCTGGCGCGTGGGGGACGGCGGAGTATACGCTAACCTATAGCCGCGCCATCAGTGATGAAGCGAAGGCGCTCCTGCGCCGGGTAGTGATGAAGCAGGCGGAGCCATACTTGTACGCGCTCGGTATGCAGTATGGCGCACAAGCAGACGAGCTGCGGAAGAGAACAGCGAAGCTGGACGCTGAGTTAGAGACGGATAGCCGCATCACAGCTCGCGAGCGTGACCTTCGAGGCAGAGCAGAGCAAATGCTGCGATCATGGGAAGCTGTTCAAGCAAGCGATGTGTCCGCGTGCGGATTGGCTGCTCTGCTGCCGGTACCCAAGCGTGTTGAGGCAGAAGGGGACGACCTGCTCCTTAGACAGCCTGACACGACGTCTGACGAGCGCGGGACTGGTTCAGGTATATCTTCTCCTGAACCGATGAACCTGGCGCCAGCGAGCGGCGCCAACGCGCCGACGCATTTGCCGGAATCAGACCGCGCATCGCGTCATGCAGCGGATGCAAGCCGTGCCCGCCGCAGATTGCTGGAAGCCGCGACGCGGCTCAAGCAGGCGGCGGACGCGCTCGAACGGCTTCCTGCCGTGAAGCCGCTTGCGCAGGGCTTGCGCGACAAGGCGGAGCGGCTCGGCACGAACCGCTTCACCGTCGCGTTGTTCGGGGCGTTCAGCGCTGGCAAGTCCTCCTTCGCGAACGCCCTGATGGGCCGAGACGCCTTGCCGGTCTCGCCCAATCCAACGACCGCCGCCATCAATACGATTGCGGCGCCGACAGACGCGCACCCACATGACACGGCGCGCGTCACAATGAAGAGCGAAGCGAAGATGCTGGCTGATCTTCGCTTCGCGCTGGAAAGCATGGGCGAGGCTAATACGTCTACCATGAGCATGGAGAAGGCGCTCATAGCCATCGACCGCTATCGCCCGGATACACTGCATCCGTCAGGCCGCCCGCATTACAGCTTCATTCAGGCGGTGAAGAGAGGCTACGAGGGCGCACGGCAGCATTTCGGCGAATCCCTGCACGTTAGCGCGGAGGAATATCGTGAGTACGTCAGAGAGGAATGGAAATCCGCCTTCGTGGAACGGATTGATTTGTTTATCGACAGCCCCTTAACGGAACAAGGCTTCGTATTCGTCGATACTCCGGGAGCGGATTCCATTAACGCCCGCCATACCGGAGTAGCCTTTGAGTATATGAAGAATGCGGACGTCATTTTGTTCGTCACCTATTACAACCATGCTTTCTCGCAGGCGGACCGTCAATTTTTGACTCAGCTCGGGCGGGTGAAGGATGCGTTTGAACTGGATAAAATGTTCTTTGTCGTGAATGCGGCTGACCTCGCTGCTTCTGATGAAGAATTGAACAGCGTCATGGAATATGTGAGCGGGCGTTTGCTTGAGTTCGGTATCCGGGAGCCGCGCTTGTTCCCGGTGTCGAGCCTGCAGGCGTTGGATGCGAAGCTGAGCGGGCTAACCGGTCCATTGACTCAGTCCGGAATTGCCGACTTCGAGGAGGCCTTCATGCGATTTGCTTCCGAGGAGCTAGCAACGCTCAGCGTCGATGCGGCACTGAACGATATACGAAGAGTGGATTCTCAACTCAAAGCTATGTGGGATGCTGCGCATGCGGATGCATCCGAGAGGGCGAAGCAGACGGAGCGTATCCGGTCTTCAGAAGCCGAATCGATCAGGCGGTGCGATGAATGGCTGCGGCGGGATGAACGAAAGCGCATCGAGCAGGAAGCGGATGAGCTGCTGTACCATGTCAGACAGCGGCTGCAATATCGTTTCAACGACGGATTCGCTTATGCGTTCAACCCGGCCTCCTTGCGCAAGGATGAACAGAACATTGATACGGCTTTGGAGCGGTGTTACTTGGAATGGTCCCGTACGTTTATGAAGGAACTGACGAATGAGCTGTACGCGACGACGTTAAGACTGGAACAATCCGCGAAGCGGCTTGCGTTAAGCTATCGTATGCAGCTGGCTAGCAAGGTGGAGGAATACTTGCCGGGCTTTGCTGTGACCGACGAATCGTTGCCGTCTTGGCCAACGCCGGATGTAACGGAAGGGGACTGGCTGAAGGACATGACGACACGTTGGCTCCGCAGCTTCTTCCGCAACAGCAAATCATTCTTTGAAGGCGGGGGACGCGATGGGCTGAGGCAAGCGCTCGAGGAACGTGCTCTGCAAGCCGTAACATCAGCTATTCAGGAACACCGGGAGCGGTTCGTAGAGCATATTGCGTACCATCTCACGGACACTGTCCGAGTGCTCCATTCCGAGCTTGCTGATGCGGTGCACGTGCATGCCGACCGGTTGGCAGATGCCTCCCGAACCGATTACGATCCGGAGCCGCTGCACGCCGTCATGAAGGCAATGGAACGTACATTATCATGAGATGAATTGATGTAGTTTCTATATCAAATCAGCATCAATGTCCCTTAAAAGCTTGCCCTGTACTAAGCAGGGTAAGCTTTCTTTTGTGGATAGGGGTTAGGATTAAAGGAAAACCGACGATTTAAAAGAAACGATTGGATTCGTTCCAAGTAATCTCGATTTAAGGAGGGATAGTCGATATTATGACGGAATTGCCGTTTTGCCGTTGAATATGCCTGATGATAAACTGCATTACATCTCACGAAGAACGAATAATGGGGAGGAGAAGTCCAATGAACGTCTTCAAGCAGCTCGGCTCGTTTTATTGGCCGAAGAGAGGCCTGCTGTTCGCATCGGTGTTCTGCTTAATGGTCGCGACCGCGCTTGGATTGGTATATCCCAATCTGCTGCGTATCTTAATCGACGACGTTATAGCAGAAAATCGGTTCGAATGGGTGCCTTGGCTGGCGTTAACGGTTATCATCGTTGTCAGCGTAAAAGGCACCCTACAATTTTTGCACGGTTTCTTCGGCGGGCGCCTTGGAAACCACGTTGCGTACGAAATGCGCAACGCGTGTTACCGTAAGCTGCAATTTTTGTCGTTCCGCTATTACGACAAAGCGAGGACGGGCGATTTAATGTCTCGTTTGACCGCGGATTTAGAAGCGATCCGCAATTTTGTCGGATTTGGGTTTGCGCAAATATTAAATATGGTGCTGATGGTAGTCTTTGGTGCTGCCATGATGTTTTCCATAGACTGGCAGTTAACGCTAACTACGCTCGTATCAATTCCACTTCTCGTATTTGTTGCGATGCGATTCGAATCAAAAATTCATCCCGCGTTTCGCGAAATGCGAATTACCTTCAGCCAGCTGACGACAGCGGTACAAGAGAATATTACCGGGGTGCGTACGGTAAAATCGTTTGCGCGCGAGAACTTTGAGGTGGAGAAGTTCTCCTCGCGCAACGAGGCATACAAAGATAATCAGATTTTCGCTGCCACGCTGTGGGGCCGCTACTTTCCGATTATGGAAATGCTCGCTTGCTTCTGCATCGTGCTGCTGCTTGCTATGGGCGGAACGAAAGTAATCAACGGTTCGCTGACGCTGGGTGAGTTGGTTGCTTTCTTTAGCATGATATGGTACATTATCGGACCGATGTGGGGGATTGGGTTCCACATTAATAACTATACGCAGTCGAAGGCTTCTGGTGAACGTGTGTTGGAACTGCTGGAGACTCAGGTTGATATCGAGACCCGATCGAACCCTATTATGCTGGAAGACGATAAGGTTCAAGGCCATGTGAAATTTGAGGACGTCACCTTCCGCTATGAAGGAGAGGTTGACGCGGTCAGTCATATTACGTTAGACGCCACACCAGGCAAAGTTATTGGATTGCTTGGCGGTACAGGCTCCGGTAAGTCGACCGTCATTCAACTTCTGATGCGGGCTTATGATGTGAAGCAAGGAAAAATTACGCTAGACGGTCACGATATCCGCAACATTGATTTAAATAGCTTGCGCAGTCAGATGGCGACCGTATTTCAGGAAACGTTCCTGTTCTCATCATCGATTTATAACAATATCGCATATGGCCGCGATGATGTGACAATGGACGATGTCATCCGTGTAGCGAAGCTGGCAAAGGCGCACGAATTCATTATGGAACTGCCACTAGGCTACGATACGATTGTTGGAGAACGCGGCATGGGGTTGTCGGGAGGCCAGAAACAGCGGATTGCTATCGCGCGGGCACTCTTGAAAGATCCGAAGATTCTTATTTTGGATGATGCGACCAGCGCCGTAGATATGGAGACCGAGCATGAAATTCAAGCCGGCTTCAAGGAGGTTATGAGAGGACGCACCGTGTTCATTATTGCACACCGTATTTCGTCCTTGCGCCATGCTGACGAGATTATCGTGCTGGAACAAGGCCGTATCGTACAGCGCGGCAAGCACGAGCAGCTCATTCAAGAGCCGGGAACGTATCAAGATGTATTCTATATTCAATACGCAGACAAACTCGAGGGGGAGTCTGAGTCGACGAGAGAGCAGGTGAGAGCATGAGTGGAGGAAACCCATCCGCGGCTGCCGAGCGAAGGTCTGCAGGCCATGGAAGCGTTAACTCTGACGCTGCGGCCGATACAACGAAACGTTCACGCTTCGTCTATCAAGATGATGACGTCATCGAGAAGCCGTTTAACTGGGCGCAGATGCGGCGGCTGCTCGTCTACATGAAGCCATATAAACGGCAGTTGCTCCCGGTTCTGATCGTGATGATGGTGCTTGGGACAATAACGAAGCTGGCAATACCTTTTCTCATCAGTTATGCGATTGACCACGCCATTCAACCGGCGGACGGCAATCCTTCTCTGCGACTGCTTTATATCATCGCAGGGACCGCACTCGGACTGTATATTATACAGTGGGGGGCAAACACGTTCCGCATCAAATTTATGAACGTAATCGGACAGCGCATCATTTACGATTTGCGCGCCGACTTGTTCAAGCACATTCAGAAGCTGTCCTTTCACTTCTATGACAAACGGCCGGCAGGTTCCGTGCTCGTCCGGGTGACGAATGATGTCAACTCCTTGCAGGAACTGTTTACGAACGGGGCCGTCAATACATTGGTCGATTGTATGCAATTGCTCGGTATTATCATTATTTTATTGTTCTTGAATGTTCAACTCGCGGTAGCGGTTATGATTACCGTGCCGATTATGTTTCTTGTATCGACGAAGCTGCGGAAGCGTATCCGTTTCGCTTGGCAGGATGTGCGGATCAAGCAGTCGCGCATCAATTCGCACTTAAACGAGGCGATTCAAGGTATTCGTGTTACGCAAGCGTACACACAAGAGCAAGCGAACATGGATTACTTCGATCACATGAATAGTGTGAACAAGAAATCGTGGGACCGTGCATCCGCGTTGAACCAAACATTCGGTCCGGTCATCGAAATTACGAGCGCCATTGGGGCATTCGTATTGTTCATGTACGGCTCTCATCTCATTCAAAGTGATGTAATTACCGTCGGCGTGCTGTTCGCCTTCGCTCAGTACGTTGGAAACTTCTGGGAACCAATTAACCGACTAGGTCAGATGTATTCACAGATGCTCATCGCGATGGCGTCTTCCGAGCGGATTTTCGAGTTCATGGACGAACAGCCGTCCGTAGGCGAAGAGGATCATGCGATGCAGCTGCCGCCGGTTCATGGTGATGTCGCATTCGAGAACATTCTATTCGAATATGAGAAGGGACGTCCAGCGCTGCGCGGCATTTCCTTGTCGGCTCAGGCGGGACAATCGATTGCACTCGTAGGACATACAGGATCGGGGAAGAGCACGATTATTAACTTGCTTTGCCGCTTCTATGACCCGACGGAAGGCCGGGTTGCAATTGACGGCTTTGACATACGGAATGTAACGCTGGAAAGCTTGCGTTCCCAGATTGGGATTGTGCTACAGGATACGTTCATCTTCTCCGGAACGATTCGCGATAATATCCGCTTCGGACGTTTGGATGCGACGGACACGGAAGTCGAGGAGGCCGCGAAAGCCGTCTTCGCACACGATTTTATCGTAAATCTGAAAGACGGTTACGATACGGAAGTACAGGAGCGCGGGAACGTTCTCTCTATGGGGCAACGCCAGTTGATCTCGTTCGCGCGCGCATTGCTTGCGAACCCTCGCATTCTCATACTGGATGAGGCGACGGCGAGCATTGATACCGAGACCGAACTTAAGATTCAGGAAGCGCTGAAGACGCTCCTGGAAGGGCGCACATCATTCATTATTGCTCACCGCTTGTCGACGATCCGGGGCTGCGACAATATCGTCGTTCTGGATCACGGTGTCATTCAAGAGCAGGGCACGCACGAGCAGTTGATGCGCATGCGCGGTACGTACTACGGACTTGTAGCAGCACAATATAAATATATGTAGGCCTGCGCCACTGGGTTCATCAAGGCAGACTGACGAAGTAATTCGGCAGTCTGCCTTTTTAGTTAAAAGGTTAGCAGTAACCTAATCCTATCATGGGCCTTTCTCGTTTCCGTTACTTTACATTGATCCCATCTCCCCATCGCTCAGAAAGCGCCACGTGCTGTATTGCCGACATACTTCCTGAGATATAATGAACAGTCATCGTGACATTGATTCGGCCGTGGATGAATCGCTGCTCTTGTATGTTCGATGACGTCCCTTATGCACACGATACGACTCGAGAGAGTGGACTAACACCGATATCCTTTGTTTCTCCCCTTATGACGACACTCTCCCCTTCACTCAGAGAAAGAGCGCTACCGCTACACCAAACAGACTCTGTGAGCGTACCATCCTTACACAGAGAGAGCCCCTGCCCCCTGCTACACAAAACAAACTCTGTGAGCGTACCATCCTCACATAGAGAGCGCTACCGTTACACCGAAAGCTATGCGTGTGTACCCGAATAGTGATTTTCTTGGGAAAGGATAAATATCTGCCTCCATAGGCATAACGATATGCTACACCTTCCGTCACACTCAACCTCGTCAATTTGTGAGGTTTAATCTATCTGGTGTCATACCGCCCTGCGATATGGAGCGTGCTGTGAAGGGTTTGGGGTGAAGCAGTACCGGGTTACTGCTCCAGAGTCTGTAGACATGCACAAGTCTAACAAGCGTCCCCATGCGGATTCATGATGGGCAGACGCGTTGTGGCGGAAGCAATATTCGTCCAGGTACAACTGAAGGTGTTTTTCGCCTAGGCCGTGAAAGGTATCATTCAGCCAGCGCCGAGCCTGGCTAAATGCACGGTATAAGCGGCTGCTGCGCTTGACTCGAAAGTTCTGACGTATAATCGAAACCTCGGGGACGGACTCAGAGACGTGATGAGCGATAAAGTTGTCGCAACCCGAACGAAGCAGGAGTTTGCCGGACATGTATTTCCGGTTCACAAGCTTCATCTTGAGAACGATATTCTCCTCGTCAGGCGTAACGGAAGTGGAGACGATGAGAGGGCATTCCTGAGGATGAAGGCTCAGAGTGTTAGAGGTTGGGCGAAAAGAGCGACCGAAGAAGGCCACGATACCTTGAACGGACGCATTCAGTGATCGGTTGCTATCATCACGGCTTATCGCAATACGTATTTTGTGCAATATCGACCAGGCAGTCTTGTAGGTAACTTTGAGTACCGAGCTGAGTTGGACAGCGTTGATGCCGGTATCGGAACGGGAGACGAGCCAGAACGCCGTGAGCCACTTCCGCAAGGGGGTGCGGCTGCCTTCCATGACGGTTCCAGCGGTCAGCGAGGTTTGATGATGGCAAGCGCGACACTCGTACAGTGGAAGCCGGCGTGTCCGGATGATATAGACACCGGTGTGCCGGCAACGCGGACAGACAAAGCCCTGAGGCCACTTTAACTCAAATAAGAAGGGCACGCAGGAGGATTCCGAAGGATAATGATGCTGTAGGTCCTCCAATTTGTCGATAGATTGCCATCCGTTCATCGCTTGATCCTCCTCAAATGAATTAAGAACAAATGTTCCTATGTACACTATAACGAACAAACGTTCTGAATTCAAGGAGTGTAACTAACAATTAGCAATAATTTTATAGTTAACGTGGAATAACGTTGTCTCGAAAATGCGCATGAATTTTCTGACTGAATGGGAGGGGAACGCTAAACGGGACATTAAGGCAATGATTGTCACGCCCTACATCGTGGACGACGGTTATTCATCGGATGCCATATGATATTACTATAATGAGTGCGCTGGTCCCAATGATAAAAGGATGCTGTTTGTTGACAAAAATATAATTCATTTAAACCAGATACCTACAGCCACACAGCTATGGAGATACATACCTGAAGTAAGGGGAGAGCGGTGCTATGAACTGAAGTAATGGCAAGAGGTACTATACGCGTTCAAATCTAAAGTAAGGCAGAGGAAGGGCTATACACGTGTTTTTAATCTGAATAAGGGAGTGCTGTGCTATATATACACATTTTCTGTTCGAATGGGAGAGTGGTGTAAGAAAGGTTTTTTCGAACGTACCGCACAGGTAAATGAGTTCCTCGCGAACTGGATAAAGATTCAAGTGATAGCTTAGCGTTCGGTATTATATTCGACGGGACTTGGGAGATTTTTGAGCGCTAAAGTTTGCAAATGGATTCCCGAACAGGTAATGTATTGATATATCTTGATGAGTGGGAACTTTATACGACTTGGGAGGGTAACATGAACCGCAAATCGACATCGCGATTATGGTCATGGATAGCGTTGTTCGGCTTATTGTCGACGCTCGTGTTGGCGGTAGGCTTCGGGTTCGGGGTCGCAGACATATTGTCGCCGGCCTCGGTTCCGTTCACGGAAATGCCGTCGGTTCAGACGCCGCCGGTAAAGGAAACCGCACAGGCTGACGAATGGCTTATCGCAACGATAGGCGATTCTTTGACTAGGGGGACCGGTGACGGCACAGGTGAAGGCTACGTGCGGCGTGTGGTCAAAATGCTGGACAAGGTTCAGGATAAACCAGTCACTCTCTTGAACAATATGGCGGTGAACGGAATGAGAGCCGATCAACTGTCTGAGCGATTGAATCAAGAAAGCATCGGCTATGTGTTGAAGAAAGCGAACATCGTTCTGCTAACGATTGGCGGCAACGATCTGTTTCAGAGCGCCCGCTCGGAACAATTCGGGGATCAATCGTTGAACCAGGATACGCTTCTTGCGAAGGCCGATCAAGGAGTTGGACATTTGAAGAAGGTGTTCGCTGGCATTCGTAAGTGGAATCCGGACGCACTCATTGTGTACGTAGGATTGTACAATCCGTTCACGGACTTGGAAGAAATGCGCGAAATCGGCAATAATGTCGTACAGAAGTGGAATGATGCCGCTTTTCAAATGATTAACAAGGATAAAAATATGATTATGGTTCCAACCTTTGATTTGTTTCAGCAAAATATCGGCATGTACCTTTCCTCCGATCACTTTCATCCGAATGGTGACGGCTATCAAGCCATCGCGGAGCGAATCGTGCAAAGCATTCGGTGAGGACAGGGAAGGAGGTTCTGTATTTCACATGAACAGCGCCGCAGCTATCGTATTGTCGGTTCAGCAAGTAAAGAAAATGATCGGCCGCAAGCTGATTATTAAGAACGTCACGTTCGACGTCCGTGCTGGTGAAATATTCGGTTTTCTAGGACCGAACGGCTCTGGAAAGACGACGACGATCCGCATGCTCGTCGATTTAATTAAACCGACGGAAGGGCGAATCCAAGTGTGCGGTTTCGATGTAAATCGAGACCCGGAGAAAGCGCTTCGCTACGTTGGATCCATCGTCGAGAACCCGGAAATGTATAACTTTTTGACGGGCTGGGAAAATTTAGAACATTTCGCGCGAATGGTGCCTGAAATCGGCGATGACCGCATTCATGAAGTCGTTGAGATTGTCGGGTTATCCAATCGTATTCACGATAAGGTGAAGACTTATTCCTTAGGGATGCGTCAGCGTCTGGGCATTGCGCAAGCGCTGCTGGGCCGTCCGAATCTGCTTATCCTGGACGAGCCTACGAATGGCCTCGATCCGCTCGGAATTAAAGAGCTGCGGGCATTTATTCGCACGCTGGCCGACAGCGGGATGGCCGTCTTTGTGTCCAGCCATTTGCTGAGCGAAATTCAGCTCATGTGTGACCGGGTTGCCATCATCAGCCGGGGAGAAGTGTTGGCAGTCGACGACGTGGAGCAGCTATTGACTGGACGCAACCAATTTGTTATTTGGCAGGCGAAGCCGGAAAAGAAGGCGCGGGACATCTTGTCTGCGAGCGGTGCTGTCACGTTCTTCAACCGTGAAGACGAAGTGATCGACGAAGCGGTATTAGTAGGTGTGCCTGATTATGCTATCTTGACGGAGACGCAGCCTGAGAGCATCGCCGAGTTGAACCGTAAATTAATGGAGGCTGGCGTCGAAGTAGAGGGCATTCAGCGCATTATGCCGACTCTGGAGCAGTTATTCTTGGAGATAACGGAGGGGGAACGCATTGAGTAGCTTGCTGCCGCTAATTCAGAATGAAACGATAAAAGTGTTGAAGAAGAAACGGTTCTATGTCGTTCTGCTGATTCTCATCGTCCTCATTCCGGTGTTTACCTACGCTCAGATGAAAATCGCTCAGAACAATCGAGAGAAATTCAATCAAGATTGGCGTCTAGAGCTGCAGCAGCGCATTACGGACATTCAGAATACGCTCGGCAGCGACCGGGTGCCGGAAGAATGGAAGAAATATCGGCGCATTATGCTGCAGCAATTGCAATATTATTTGGACCACGACGTTAACCCTGATGAGCCGAACGGCGTGACCTTTACGCGAACGTTCATGGATAACGCGGTGACGCTGTTTATTCCGTTGCTCGTCATGGCCATCGCGAGCGATATTGTATCATCCGAGCGTTCTACCGGTACGATTAAGATGCTGTTGACCCGGCCAGTGCGAAGGTGGAAGGTGCTGCTCAGCAAATGGATCGTGCTTATGATGTTCACGGGAATCATCGTCATTCTTACAGCTCTGCTTGCCTATTTAATTTCTGGCATGGTATTTGGCTATGGAGGCTGGACGTTCCCTATATTTACAGGATTTTCGCTTTCGGGAACAGAGGTGAATTTTGATACAGTCCATATTGTACCGTCGTGGATGTATATGCTCATGCAGTGCGGGCTCATATGGTTCTCGAGCGTCGTCGTTGCAGCGCTTGGCTTCATGATCTCCGTGCTTGTCCGTAGTACGGCGGCAAGTATCGTAACATTGATGGCCACGCTCATCGCCGGCAGCATACTGTATAACATGGCCTCATCGTGGCCGACGGCGAAATATTTATTTATGCTCAACTTGAAATTAACAGATTATTTAGCAGGTACACCGGCGCCTGTCGAAGGAATGAGCCTCCCTTTTTCACTCGGTGTATTGGCCGTCTGGGGGATTGCCGGATTGTTTGTCGCATTCCGTGTCTTTACGAAACAGGACATTTTGAATTAGAATATACAAGAATGCGAAACATCTGTTTGCATCCGGACGATATAATGGTATGGAGGCATACCTTCCTTCGCTCGGACGCGACAGATTTTCTTTTGCCGACGAAAGTTGGAACGCTAAATGTATTTTTGAAGGAGGAGCATGAATGGTCGAGCAAATCGATTCGTTCGGACAGCTACCGGGAAATAAGGGGGCAGCGAGCAACCACAATTCAGACTACGGGGCTGACGACATTCAAGTGCTCGAAGGGCTTGTCGCGGTTCGTAAACGGCCGGGGATGTATATTGGCAGTACAAGCTCCTCGGGGCTTCATCATCTGTTATGGGAAATCGTAGACAACGCCGTCGACGAGCATCTCGCCAAATTTTGCTCCCAGATTGATGTGACGGTTCATAAGGACCAGTCGGTCACCGTGCGCGACAATGGCCGCGGAATACCGACCGGAATGCATAAGACAGGAGTACCGACTCCACAGGTCGTCTATACGATTTTGCATGCCGGCGGTAAATTCGGCGGTGCAGGCTACAAAAAGTCGGGCGGGCTGCATGGTGTGGGCGCTTCTGTAACGAATGCGTTATCGGAATGGCTTGAGGTTGAAATTTGTCGTGAAGGAAAGATTCATCGTCTGCGGTTTGAGACTTGGGTAGATGACGACGGCAAGGAACATGTCGGGGAACCGGTTACCGGACTGGAGATTATCGGGAATACGAACCGCACAGGCACGAAAGTAACATTTAAGCCTGATACGAAGGTATTTCACGGCAATATACATTTGAATTATGACAATCTTGCCGAGCGTTTGCAGGAGATTTCTTTTTTGAATTCGGGCCTGCAAGTCACATTGAAGGATGAGCGGTCGGGGAAGTTGGAAACTTTCCTATATGATGGCGGAGCGAGTGAATTTGTACGGTATTTGAATGAGGACAAAACGGTCCTGCATGATGTCATCCATTTTGTTGCGGACAAAGACGACATTGAAGTAGAAATTGCGCTTCAATACAACGACGGGTATACGGAGACGCTAGTATCCTTTGTTAACTCCATACCGACACGTGGAGGCGGAACGCACGAAACGGGCTTTAAGACCGCTTATACGCGTGTCATGAACGAATATGCGCGGAAAAATACGCTGCTCAAAGAGAAGGATAAAAACTTGGATGGTAATGATCTGCGCGAAGGCATGATGGCGGTCATTAACGTCAAGATGTCAGACGTGGAATTCGTCGGACAGACGAAGGATCAACTGGGCAGCGCAACAGCCCGCGGTTCGGTCGACACGATCGTAGCCGAGAACATGAGCATTTTCTTGGAGGAGAACCCTCAAGTTGCGCAAATGCTCGTGAAGAAAGCGATTCAAGCATCGAGAGCACGCGAAGCGGCACGTAAAGCGCGCGAGGAAGTGCGGACCGGCAAGAAGCGCAGCGAAAGCTCCAATTTGAATGGCAAGCTGACTCCGGCGCAATCCAAGGATTATACACGCAATGAGCTGTTCATCGTGGAAGGGGATTCAGCGGGCGGGTCGGCGAAGCAAGGCAGAGATTCGAAGACGCAGGCTATTTTGCCGTTGAAAGGCAAGCCGATGAACCCGGAGAAGGCGAAGCTAGTCGATATTTTGAAAAATGATGAGTATCGAACTATCATCCACGCGATTGGAGCGGGGGTAGGTCCGGAATTCGAAGTAGAAGAGAGCAATTATGCCAAGGTCATTATAATGACCGATGCCGATACGGATGGAGCGCACATCCAGGTGCTGCTGCTCACTTTCTTTTACCGGTATATGAAGCAGTTAATCGATAACGGGCGGGTATACATTGCGCAGCCGCCGCTATACAAGATTACACATAAAAAAGGCAAGCATGCGACGATCCGTTACGCTTGGACCGATGAAGAGCTGAATAGTTACTTGAAGCAGTTCGGACAGAACGCCGAAATACAGCGTTACAAAGGTCTGGGTGAGATGAACCCGGATCAGCTGTGGGAAACGACGATGGATCCGGAGACGAGAACACTGCTGCAGGTGCAAATTGACGATCCGGCGAAGGCGGAACGACGCGTATTGACGCTAATGGGCGACAAGGTGGAGCCGCGTAAGCGTTGGATTGTCGAGAACGTCGATTTTACGGAGTTTGAGGAATAGAAAGGTGAGAGACACATGAGCGTATCGGAACAATTTAAACCAGCGTTCTTGGAAGATGTGGTAGGCGACCGGTTCGGCCGCTATTCCAAATACATCATTCAAGACCGCGCTATTCCCGACGTCAGGGATGGTCTCAAGCCGGTTCAACGCCGCATTCTGTTCGCGATGTATGAATCTGGTAATACGCCGGATAAGTCGTACCGCAAATCGGCAAAGACGGTCGGGGATGTCATGGGTAACTATCACCCGCACGGAGACGCCTCGATCTATGACGGCATGGTACGGATGGCCCAGCCATGGAAGATGGGGCATGTACTCATCGACGGACACGGCAACTGGGGCTCGATTGACGATGATCCTGCTGCAGCGATGCGTTATACGGAAGCCCGCTTGTCCTCTATTGCAATGGAGCTTCTACGGGATATTGAGAAGGATACGGTTCTGTTTCGGCCCAACTTCGACAATACGGAAAATGAACCTTCCGTATTGCCGGCACGGTTCCCGAACCTGCTAGTTAATGGAGTAAGCGGGATTTCTTCCGGCTTTGCGACGGAGATTCCGCCTCATAATTTGCGTGAAGTCATCCAAGCGTGCATAGCATCGATCGACAATCCGAACTTATCACTTGATGATCTGATGCAGATTATTCAAGGCCCGGACTTTCCTACAGGCGGTATCATCATGGGGGAAGAAGGAATACGCGAAGCGTATCAGACCGGCAAGGGGCGCATCTACATACGTGCGAAGACGGAAATTGAAGATATGCGCGGTGGACGGCAGCAAATTGTCATTACGGAAATCCCTTATCAAATCGTCAAATCCCGACTCGTCACGGCGATGGAAAATATCCGCCTGGAGAAAAAGGTTGACGGTATAGCCGAGGTTCGGGATGAAAGCGGTCGTGAAGGAATGCGCATTGTGGTCGAATTAAAGAAAGATGCAGATGCGACGGGAATATTAAATTACTTGTTCAAGAAGACTGATTTGCAGGTCACATACAATTTCAATATGGTCGCGATCGTTAACAAGGCACCGCAGCAGCTTGGTCTTAAATCAATGCTGAATTCTTATATTGCTCACCAGAAAGAAGTCGTGACGAATCGAACCCGTTATGATTTGAACAAAGCGGAGGATCGTGCGCATGTCCTGGAGGGCTTAGTTAAAGCTCTGGATATACTGGACGAAGTTATCGCGACGATTAAAGCTTCCAAGAATCGTCAGGATGCACAGCATAACCTGATGGAGAAGTTCCAATTTACCGAGCGTCAAGCGGATGCGATTTTGACATTGCAGCTGTATCGGTTAACCAATCTGGAACTGACGTCTCTCAATAAGGAACTGAACGAGATTCAGAAGAAGGTGGCCGAGTTGCGCGCTATTCTGGATAGCGAGAAGAAGCTATTGAGCCTAATCAAGAAAGAGTTGACTGAAATTCGCGACCGCTATGGTATTGAGCGACGCTCTGTCGTCCAAGGCGAAGTGGAAGAGATCAAAGTCAATTTAGAAGTTATCGTGAACGCGGAAGATGTTATCGTGACGCTGTCGAACGAAGGATATATTAAGCGTACGAGTCAGTTGTCGTTCACCCGATCCGGAGGCGAATGGGAGAAATCGGGCGTGAAGGAAGGCGACTTTATCCGCCAGATTTTCGAAGTGAACACGCTGGATCGGCTGTTGATCTTTACGAAGCGGGGGCAATACTTCTCTTTGCCGATTCATCTTATCCCGGAATTCAAATGGAAAGATAACGGTACTGCGATTGTCAATGTCATTCCAATCGCCAAGGAAGATCGGATCGTCAGTGTCGTTCCTATCAAATCGTTTGATAGCGAGCAGGCATCGCTATTGTTCGTCACTCGCCGCGGTCAAGTGAAGAGGACTCTTCTCAAAGAGTATGAGACGAAGCGGAGTGGGGCAGTAGCCGCGTGTAAAGTGGCGGATAACGATGAATTGTTGAGCGTCATGACGAGTGACGGTGAGATGGAGCTGCTTCTAGTCAGCAATCAAGGGATGGCCATCCGTTTCCTGGAGCGTGAGGTCAATGCGATGGGACGTGCCGCAGGCGGAGTCCGCGGTATGCAGTTAAAGGATGACGATGAGATCGCTGCCGCTATTCGTGTGAACGGCGATGAAGGCGAAATCACGGTGCTGACTGATTTAGGTTGGAGCAAGCGTTCCCTGCTGCTGGATTACCCGACCCAAGGGCGGGGCGGGAAAGGGATGGCTACGTTTGAATTCAAGGAAGGCAAACGGGTGAAGCCGAACGGAACGAAGCTAGTCGGGGCTTATTTCAGCACAGCAGCATATCCAATTACGCTCGTTGCGGATTCGGGCAAGCTCCATCAGTTAATTACAGAGCATGCCCCTCTTATGGATCGGAAGTCGCAAGGCCGAGCTGTAGTCGCATTGGATAAAAATGAACATGTCGTTGATACGCTCGTTATTGCGCCGATTTCAGTTTAATCGAAAGGCTTGTGCGGCGGATTTAATACATCGTGCAATCGCATAACCATTTCAAGCAGGACCCACATGGGAACGGGCTCATCGAGTCGTTCCATCCATTGTGGGTCTTTTACAATTCCAATTTCGATTGCTCTGCGAACCATTTCCTCTTTGAACTGTTCCATCCGAAGTTCCTCCTTTGCGGTTGATACGGGACAGATGCCCATATATTAATTATATGATCCTGCAAACCATCATGTTCCGATTCGTGGAATGTTCCGTTCGGTTGCTTTATTGTTGACAATATGATCACGATAGATGACCGAACTTTGAAGCTGTGGTATAATTTAGTTGTTTTTGATCGTGTATATGAATCAACTTCTTAACGCGGTCGCCCATCTTCGAAAGACATCGATAGAAGTGTATCTGAAGGATGAGTAAGGTTGAGATTCAGGTAGTACAAGATCGGTATGGAGAAAAGGGGGAGTCGGCAATTATGCACGTAACGGAATTTGCCAAGCTGTGGTTGAAGCTATCGAAGGAGTATAAAAATGTGATGGATGAGGCGCTTGCACCGAGTCTGACCGAAAGCCAGCTAACGGTATTGGAGTGGGTGACGGAATATGGCAAGGTGAAGCCTTCAGATTTGCTCCCGCACTTAGCAACGACTCCTGCAGCGATAACGACCCTCATGGATCGGATGGAGAAGAATGCGCTTATTGTCCGCGAACGTGATCAAGGCGATCGGCGTATTGTATGGATACAGGCAACTCCATTTGGAGAACAAGAAATGCGCCGAGGGATCGCGACTCGGGAATCGTATTGGACCGATATTCTTCATCGCATCTCGACGCATAATCAGCAATTGCTTATTTTGTTGTTAGGCAAGCTTGCCAATGCGCCTCAGCCTCAGCCGCAGGTGAACACGACGCGCGATGCTATTGCAGCAGGCAATAAGCGAGACTAGTCGGCTAGCTGGCTATTAGACGTCATTCTGAAGTCAATAGCACTGGAACCGCGGACATCGACTGCAGATGACGGTTCGTATTGTTCAACATGTTCTGCAGCCGTTTGAACTGATTCGTACTTAAGCGTTTATCCGAATGCGACATGATGGTGTCAGACATGGGCAAGACACGGTATTTGCGCTTAGCTCTCGGGCCATCGATATGAACCCAAGTCGGCTCTGCCGTAATCTCTTTCAATTCTATACGTCCCTCAGGCATATGCTTAACCATTTCCACACCGAAGATTACACCGATATCTTTCCCGTCGCCCGTTTGGTTAGAAATAAAATTTCCTAATGAATAAATAATGATTGCATCTCTTGTGTGTCCGTCTGCTTCTTGTACGGTTACCCGTTCATAAGGCTGTAGAACGTGTGGGTGCGAACCTAGAATTATATCTGCCCCGGCTTGGACGAGCGTACGAGCCAGTTGTATTTGCTTTTGATTCGGTTTGTCTTCATATTCGTTGCCAAAGTGAAGCGCGATGGCGACGACGTCTGCACCGGCTTCCTTCGTCTTCTTAATGTCTCTAATCATCCGTTCCTCATCGATGAGCGACACCAGGTAAGGTTTCTTCTTCGGCAGCGGTATCCCGTTCGTACCATAGGTATAAGCCAGTATCCCTAGCTGTATGCCGTTCTTCTCCAGCAGCGTAACTTGTTCGGACTCCCATAGCGAAGCAGATGTTCCTTTCGTTACGAAGCCGCGGTCTTTGAGCACTTCCAAGGTGCGAAGCGCCCCTTGCTCACGCCGGTCGAGCACATGATTGTTGGCGGTTGTTACAATGTTAAAACCAGCATATTTCAAAGCATCCGCCAACTCTGAGGGCGCGTTGAACATCGGGTACCCGGTATATACTTTCTCTCCGCCCAGCAGTGGCGTTTCTAAGTTGGCCCAACACCAATCCGCACTTTCTAGTATCGGTTTCACCTGACTGAAATAACTATTGAAATCATACTTTCCTGTCTTCGGATTAACGTAGGCGGGAAATTGCGGAGAATGCATCATAATGTCGCCTACGGCCAAAAGCTTGCCCGATAGCGTATAGGGCTCGACGTTGTTCTCAACGGTGGCAACGGAGCTGTCAGCAGCTTCCTGGGACCCGTTAGCGAGAAGCGTGCTCTGGTTGGTACCTCCCTCTTGTTCTCGTGAAGCTGCGGCTTCATCGGAACTCGCTTCTTGTTGAGATGGTGTGGGAAGCTGCGCGTTATCTTGCTCTTGCGTGCTGGCTGCACCATTCGAGGCAACCGGTGACGCCACTTCATACTGCGTGGTGAAGCTGCAAGCCGCAGTCATTAACATAACTATCATTGCCGTAACCATCAGCAGCCATCTGTAGTATCGAAAATCTGTCTTCATTTTTATTTTACCCCTCCGAACTGTTGCAATGGGATGTTACACCATCGTAGCAACATCCCATTGATTCCAAGGAAATTCCCTTGGCGGAATCGATCGGAATTCCATGTATTCCTTTGTCGTCGGATGAGGAAAAGACAGCTGAACGGACCATAAAGCGATCTGCTGTCCCGGTCGATTCCAGTTGGCCCCGTATTTCTGATCTCCGTATAGCGGACAGCCAATGGCTTGCATTTGCACCCGAATCTGATGGGGGCGACCCGTATGCAGACGAACGCGAATGAGTGATAAATCTTGACTTTTGCCTGCCACCTCATAGCTCAATCGTGCTTCTTTGGCCCCAGCAGTGCCTGCCGGTACCGTACGAACGATATTGGTGCGCGTGTCTTTATGCAAATAGTGTGTTAAGTCTCCTTGCAGCTTGCGCGGACAGCCATGCACGACCGCCATGTACAACTTACCCAACTCATGGCGGCGCACGACATCCGACAGTCTGGAAGCAGCCTTAGACGTCTTGGCAAAGACCATCGCCCCTCCGACAGGTCGGTCGAGGCGATGTACAAGTCCGAGAAAGACGTTTCCCGGTTTTTCGTATCGGATCTTCAAGTCTTGCTTCAATAGAGTCAGCATATCCACGTCATTGCTGTCATCAGCTTGAGACAATATATTCACGGGTTTCTCCACGACGAGAACGTGATTATCCTCGAACAGAATGGGGATATGCCCTTGAGGCATAGGTGTGGACATATGATGTTATGCCTCCCAACGTCCTAATATTCCGCAAGGCAGAACCAGACCGGACTGTGTGATAGGAAGTCCAATCTCTCCACAAGTCAATTGACCGCCATAGCGCTTCTTCATCGTCATGCTGAGCAGATTGTTCAGCACGGATGGAGACAGACCGGTGGTATAGGAGTTAATGAGCATAAACAACGGATTATCCGACATAATCGTCGTACAGAACTCAAGGAACGGGTATAGGCTTTGTTCCAATTTCCACGTTTCGCCGCTCGGTCCGCGTCCGTACGACGGCGGGTCCATAATGATGGCATCATACTTATTGCCGCGGCGTTGTTCGCGCTGAACGAATTTGAACACATCATCTGTAATAAAGCGAACGGGCTTGGAGGAGAGACCTGACAGTTGCACGTTCTCTTTTGCCCATTGCACCATGCCTTTCGATGCATCCACATGGCATACTTCCGCACCGGCATAAGCGCAGGCAACGGTAGCGCCCCCCGTATATGCAAAAAGATTCAATACTTTAATTGGACGATTAGCCTGCTTAATCTTGTCCATCATCCAAGCCCAATTGACCGCTTGCTCTGGAAACAACCCCGTATGTTTGAAACTCGTAGGACGAATATAGAATTTCAAATCACGGTATTGGATCGTCCAGCGCTCCGGGATAGTCTTCTTCATATCCCAATTGCCGCCGCCAGAGGAGCTTCGATGATAGTGCCCGTGCACATTGCGCCACAGGTTGCTTTCTTGTTCCAGAGGCCAAATAATTTGCGGGTCGGGACGACGCAGCACGACATCTCCCCATCGTTCCAGCTTTTCACCGCCCCCGGTGTCGATTACTTCATAATCTTTCCAGTCGTTAGCCATGTACATTGTGTGTGTGACTTCCTTTCTTCATATGCGTGTCCCCTAAAGGCCACTTTTCAGCACCGAGAAGCACAAGTTTCGTAAGAAAACTTCATCGGAAGCATTCTTCGAAGAAGAGCGGGTGTAGGCGAGACTACATGAGCACCTGAAATGTTTCCAACGGAAACATTCTTCGGAAGCATAAGCTCTTCGAGAGTGAATGCAAGATTCGATGTCGAATCACATCTTGAGATGCTTCGTGATTAAAAGTGGCTTTCAAACTCACTAAGCGCTATTGTACTATAAATGCGCCTATGCTTACCAGAAAGTAATACGATTTCTCAAGCGGGCGATGATGCGGTGTCACACGCAGCTTCTCAAGACAAGCGGACTTCCTGTTCGCCATCATGAAAAGAAGACCGTCAACCTGTGCAGGATGGCGGTCTCTGGCGCATGGATGGATATACTAATAGTGCGTGTTCAAAAGAGGACTTTTTGAGCAACCTCTAATAGGAATCGGCCTGAAATTTGTAAC